>NZ_JBLBUB010000014.1:0-124915 GCF_047289955.1 Microbulbifer jejuensis | reverse complement strand
TGCGGCTTTTTACGTATTTTTCCAGCTGCTTTCTATCTTTATCTGACAGTGTAATTTTGACCTGAGCGGGCATCTGACTAACTCCTGTTTGTAGGGAGAGCGCTCAAGATTATATATCAGCGGTCAATTTAATACACTGCACTAGGGATGTCGATTACGAGCGTACAAGGATGTATTCACAGCGTGTCCTGGGAGAGGGGTATTCTTTCCTTCCGACTTGGTAGAATCCGTGACGATACCGCCATGCCGGGAATAGCGTTTGCAACAGGGTTATACACCGTCCCTGTTATGCGGTAAGCGTCGCGGGTTTATAAACGCGGCGTTTGCAATGCAAATGGGTCAACTTTATGCAATTTACAAAATCAACCAACCTCCGCAAGATTCCCTTTACTCTCCAACCACTGCTTGCGATCTCCCGCCCGCTTTTTGGCCAGGAGCATATCCAGCAGTTGATTACTGTCATCACCGGCATCGATATACAGCTGCACCAGACGGCGGGTATTGGGGTCCATGGTGGTCTCACGCAGTTGCAGGGGGTTCATTTCCCCCAGGCCTTTAAAGCGGGTAACCTGGATCTTGCCTTTTTTCTTTTCCGCGCTGATACGATCGAGGATGCCCTGCTTTTCCGATTCATCCAGGGCATAGTAGACATCCTTGCCAATATCGATACGAAACAGGGGCGGCATGGCCACATAGACGTGGCCATTGGCTACCAGTGGTCGAAAGTGCCGCAGGAACAGTGCGCACAGCAAAGTGGCAATATGCAGTCCGTCTGAATCGGCGTCGGCGAGGATGCAAATTTTATTGTAACGCAAACCTTCCATGTTACCGCTGCCGGGATCAACACCCAGGGCCACGGCAATATCATGCACTTCCTGGCTGGCGAGGATCTCGCTGGAATCCACTTCCCAGGTATTGAGAATTTTACCGCGCAAAGGCATGATGGCCTGGAATTCCCGGTCCCGCGCCTGCTTGGCGGAGCCGCCAGCGGAGTCCCCCTCCACCAGAAAGAGTTCCGAGCGGGAGGTATCCGCGCTGGCGCAGTCTGCCAGTTTGCCAGGTAGCGCAGGGCCCTGGGTCACTTTTTTGCGCGCAACCTTTTTGGCCGAACGCATGCGCTTTTGCGCATTGCCGATACACAGTTCGGCGAGTTTATCCCCCTCTTCCGTGTGCTGGTTCAGCCACAGGCTAAAGGCATCCTTGGCCACACCGGAAATAAAGGCTGTGGCTTCGCGGGAGGACAGGCGCTCCTTGGTCTGACCGGTAAACTGCGGATCGGCGAGTTTGGCGGAGAGTACGTAGGAACACTGGCCCCAGATATCCTCCGGCCCCAGTTTAATACCACGGGGCAACAGGTTGCGGATTTCACAGTATTCACGCATGGCATCCAGCAACCCCGCGCGCAGGCCATTGACATGGGTTCCGCCCTGGGCGGTGGGAATCAGGTTGACATAGGATTCGGCCGTGATCTCGCCACCTTCCGGCAACCATTGCACCGCCCAGTCCACAGCCTCCGCGGTGGCAACAAAGCTGCCCACAAAGGGCTCTGCCGGCAACAATTCCCACCCCTGGTTGGCTGCGGCGAGATAATCCTTGAGACCATCCTCATAGCACCATTCGTCAGACTCACCGTGCTGTTCGTTGTTAAACGTTACTGTAAGGCCGGGGCAGAGGACCGCTTTGGCGCGCAACAGGTGGCGCAGACGCGGTACCGAAAATTTGGCGGAGTCAAAATACTTTGGGTCGGGCAAAAAACGTACGCTGGTGCCCGTGGTACGTTTGGGGCAGTCACCTATCACTTCCAGATCGGAGGCCTTTTCCCCGTCTTTAAAGCCAATACGGTGTACCTTGCCACCGCGCTGAATGGTGACTTCCAGTACTTTCGACAGCGCGTTGACCACCGACACGCCCACGCCATGCAGGCCACCGGAGAACTGGTAGTTTTTATTGGAAAACTTGCCCCCGGCGTGCAGGGTGGAAAGGATTACCTCCACACCGGGGCGGCCCTGTTCCGGGTGGATATCCACAGGCATGCCGCGACCGTTATCACTCACTGTCAGCGACTGGTCCTTGTGCAATACCACTTCGATTTTTTTTGCGTGCCCGGCGAGGGCCTCATCGACACTGTTGTCGATGACTTCCTGGGCCAGGTGGTTGGGGCGTGCCGTGTCGGTGTACATGCCCGGTCGTTTGCGCACCGGGTCCAGCCCCGTGAGTACCTCGATATCTTCGGCGGAATAATTGGCCATAACTGTTTGATTTTTTACTGCTGGTTAAATAGAAATTCGACGATGGGAGCGCAATAACGTGCGAAGCCCTGAAAGCCGTGGTCACCACCTTCCTCGACCGTCTGGCGCTGGCTCCGATAAAAATTCTCGGCATCGCGGTAATCCAGTGTCTCATCGCCGCGCTGGGACAACAACCAATAGCGGCTGTGCAGTGGCTGGGCAAGCTCAGCTTCCAATCGGCCCATAGTATCAACATCTGCCTCGGTCAGGCGATACTCCTGCGTCCCGCCGCTGTAGGGGCGCAATACCCGCCCCACATAGGCTGGCATAAAGCGGGAGGGTCGCACCGCCGGATTGATAAGCACTGCAGGCAAGTGTAAGCGCTCACCAAGGTAGGTGCACCAGAACCCCCCCATGGAACTGCCCAGCAGCCCAACGGGGCCACAGTTGGCAGACCGCAAAAAGCCCTCCAGCAAACCGACCAGTGACTGCTGGGCGATCGCCGGATAGGGGAGGACTTGCGGCGCACAGAAGACGATGTGTGGATTATTCGCTGTGAGCCATTCGCGCATCAATTGACACTTGAAAGACTGGGGTGACGACAGAAAGCCGTGCAGATAAATAAGCAGGGGCCTTGCGCGGGAATCTTGTGTTTGCATAGACGGCGATTATAGCGTCCCAGGGGATCGGTGGAGGCAAAACCCGCGCACCTCTCCACCCCGCGTCAATACTGAGCCGGCTACAGCAGGGATTTATCCAGGCTGGCGAAGGCACGGCGCATATCCACACGCATATCGGACCAGAAGGTGATACTGGTGAAGCGCTCCAGGCGCCCGCCGGGCCTCAGGGAGCCGGGGTTTTCACCGATATCCCGGCGGTCTCGAAAGCGCATCACCACATGGCCCTCGCGGTCAAACAGGGTGCCCACCAATACCCCGTAGGCGCTCTGTTCCGTATAGACCCGCCATGTCCAGGGAGACGGCTCCAGCGGTGCCGCCAGGGAGAAGTTATCCAGAGACAGGGCCAGGGTATAATCGGCCTCCGCCTGGTCCGGCACCAGTTCGCCATTGCGCGCACTGAGAAATTTTTCGGCAAAGGTCTTCGCCAGCAATGTATTCAAACGCTGCATGTCGCCTGTATCAAGTTCGTAGTCCTTTTCCCGGTAATGACTGCGCGGCAGTGTGGAAAACCGTTTCGTGTAGTCAATTTGTACGGGCGCAACATAAACTTTGGCACCACTGAGATCCAGGGCAAAAGCTGCTGACACAGCATCTAAGTGGCTGGTGCGCGGTTCCAGGCCGTCGCTACCCGCCTGAGCCGATTCACCTGCCGATGCGACGGTGTCACTTTGCGGAGTGGATTGCTGGATGCAGGCCGAGAGCAGCCATGCGGTGCTCAGCAGTGACCATAAAAATACTCTGTACATGCTTACACTCCTATCTTTACGATGGAATCTATCCGGAGATGAGCGCCCTTGCACAAAACCTGCAGTCACTGAAAGAAAAACACCAGTACCGGTTTTTAACCCGCTCTGCCGGCACACACAGGTACAGGCTTTCACCGGTCACTCCCTGTACCATTGCACAGAGCCAAGCTTTCAACAGGGCAATTCCATTGTACGATGGCCGGCGTGGAAAGATAGAGGCAAGTAAGTTAAGAAGGGTTTTTTCTTTCAGCGCCGGCAAGGGGGAAGGTACAAACCAGGCCGCTGGTTTGTCCCGCCAGGTTGATTCCAATCAATAACCAGAAGAAGCGAGATCCACAAAATATTTGGAGATGGCCACACGCTCCACCCCCGTGGTGTAAGTGCCATCGTCGCGCAGTTCAAACCAGCGATAGCCCGGCAATTGGTCATCCACTGCGAAGGGTCCGCTTCCGGGTGTGAACTGCACCGAAGTGGAAGGCGTTGCGTGCAGGCCGATCTGTCCGCGGCTACCGTCGAACTGCTGATGTACATGGCCCCAAGCGATGGCTTTTACCTGGGCAGCCTCATCCACCACGCGCAAAAATTGTTCACATCCCTCCCTCAGCATATGGCCATCGATCCAGTTACTACCCACGGGAACCGGTTGGTGATGCATCAAGATCACAACCGGATAGCCGCGATTTTTCCACAATAAAAATTGCAGGCGCTCCAATTGCATTTCGCTCAGGCCACCGCAAATCTGACCCTCCACACTGGTATCCAGAAACAACAGCCGCCAGTTGCCCAATGCGATCTGCTCAGTGCTGCGACTTGGCGCCAACCGCTTCATGCGTTTGCCAGCGTCGTGGTTACCGGGAAGCCAGTACCAGGGCATGGGAACAGCACGGATTTTTTGCAAAAAACGGCAGTAGGACGCCTCGGAACCGTTGGCGCTGATATCTCCAGTGACAACCAGGGCCTCTGCGCGTGACTGTGTGGCCATCACGGCGGACAATACCTCATTGAGTGAATGACTGGTATCCAGACCCAGCAACTGGTAATCCGGCCTGCTGCCGATATGTGGATCTGTAATCTGGATCAGACGGTGTGATGCCACCCCCCCGGGGGGCGGCTTATTATGCTCGCGAATCACTTACTCACCTTGTGTACACATCCATGTGTTCTACTGCAGAATCAAAATCTTCGGCCATCCAGCACCAAGTCAAATTCCGCGCTGGCATTTGCGAGACAGTAGTCCAACCACTCAGCGAGAAAACGGTTGGTTTGCGGCCTCTCATCTGCCCGCTGCATACGGGGATTTGGATAAATGGCATCAGGGCCTTTACCACCCAGCGGCTCGCAGCCATTGGCTGTTATCACCTCCGCCATGCGCGCATCGTGGTAGAGACGCACGGTTAAATCCGGCGATTCCAGCCAGCGGCACGCTCCGGGGCTTACCTCCGCGCCAAGAGACACTTCCGTTGTGTACCTGGAGTGCGCCGCGACGCTCAATATCAGGGTGCCGGCGGGCAACTGATAGCGCCAGAGCACCCGCTCTGGTAGCCCGGGCAGCAACCTGATCAGGCGCAGGTAGTTAGCATCACAATCCGCATGATAAGACGGCAGGTCAACCTTATACACTGCCCTTCCGTTGCCTTTTGATGACAATCTTGCCTGTTTGCGCTGCCGCGCCTCTGCCTTGCCCAATAGAGTCATTATCAACACTCCGATTCTATCGCCGCCGTGATTCAGATCTCAGTTTACCCTTTGCACTGGTAAAAGGGGCGCAATCCTGCATGACCGATCAGGCAGACGTCATCGCCCCGTCAATTGGTCCCGATGTAATGCCAGCCACTGCAGGCAAATGATTGTGGCCGCATTGTCCACGGGATTCTCCCCGGGACCAAAGTCTCCCGCCATGGCCTTGTATAAGCGGTCCGCCTGAAACACCCGCAAGCGGATATCCTCATTTTCTTGCTCCAGGCCAAAGTACCCCTCTGCCCCACTCAAACCCACCAGGGCGCAATAAAGATGCAAGCGCTCCGAGCTGCCGCCTGGGCTGGGCATATAACTGTGGATAAAGTGCAACTCCTGTACCTGCAATCCCGCCTCTTCCTGTACCTCGCGCCGCGCCACTTCCTGAAGATCCTCACCCTCCTCCACCATGCCGGCCACCACTTCCAGGCACCAGGGCCCCGCCGCGCGCGCTAGTGCGCCAATGCGGAATTGCTCGGTCAGTGCCACCTGGTCCCGCTCGGGGTCATAGAGCAACACACCCACAGCGGGGCCGCGTACAAACAGCTCCCGCTCAAAGATGTGGCTCCAGCCACCGCGGAACAGGCGGTGGCGCAGTCGCAGGCGCAACATGGTAAAAAAGCCTTTGAAAACGGTTTTCCTGGAAACCACTTGCACGGACTCCGAAGAAAATTCCGGAGCCAACGGGTCTTGACTGATTTTTCTTTGCATTACCGGCCTTCCTTTTTATACGATCCCGATGCTGTACGCCGCAGCGGCGCTGGGCTATATAGTCCCGAACGAGCTGCTATACTCTGCGCCCACCGCGAAACCCCTGGATGTAGCGGCCATATTCACTGTCTCCCCGAGTTGTTAGAGAGTGCACCGCCATGAGAGTGCTCAATATTGCCTACCAGCAGCTGCGACGCTATGGCAGGACCCGGGTCAGCTGGGCACAGAAGCTGACTTTAGGCCTGATCAAAAACGACCACAATACGCAGGTATTCAGCGACCGGGATGTGGCCGCGTTCGAAGCGCCCCTCGGCATCCGCGACCTGGGTGTGCGCAGAGCCAGGCGACGCCTGTTGGAAACCGTTGAGGCATTTGAGCCCGACCTGGTGATCGCCGGCCATTGCGATATGATTGACAACGACACCCTGAAGGCCATCAAGAAACAACAGCCCGGGTGCCTGATTGCGCACTGTAACAACGATCCGTTATTTGTGCCCAGCAATGTGGAGCGCATCAAGTATCGCGCCGAGGTGGCCGATGCGGTTTTTGTCTCCACCGGGCGCCGGGCACTGAACATATTCGAGGGTATTGGCGCGCGTATCTATCATATGCCCAACCCGGTCGAGGCTTCGATCGAAACCCTGAATAATGCCGAGCGCACAGACCTGCCCATCGACCTGCTGTTTTGCAGTAACAGTAACCAATTCACCCAGCGCCTGCAGTTGGTAAAAAAGCTCAGGGATGCCCTGGGGGATTCCCTGAATTTTAAAACCTACGGCAGCTTTGGCGAGCCGCCGGTTTGGGGCCGGGCGTATGATCGCGCACTGTCGCAAACAAAAATGGGGCTGAACCTTAACCGCCAGGATACCCACTACTGGTATTCGTCCGCGCGCATGGCACAGCTGGCGGGCAACGGCATACTGCCATTCACCAGTGACAAATTGCACTTTGACGAACTGTTGCCGCCGGAGAGCGTGGTCTATTTCTCCGCGGAACAGGACCTGCTGGAGAAGATTCGCAGGTTCCACAATGACGACGCCAGGCGCCGGGCCTGGGCGGCGCGCGCCAGAGCCTTTTTCCACAGCGAGATGAATTCCAGGCTCTACGCGCAATATATCGTCGAAGCCACAAGCCTGCAGCCCTTTAGTCATAATTATGTCTGGGCCCGCGATATCACCCTCGACGGCGCGCTGAAATAGCGGGCCGTTAGACCAAACACACAGATTACGTTGGAATTATGAGTAAAAAGCCAATTCGAGTGGCACAGGTCCTCGCCGGTGCCGAGCACGGTGGTGCAGAAAATTTTTTTGTACGCCTGGCAAGCGGGCTCAATCTGCGCGATGAAATTACGCAAAAGGCCTTTATTCGCAACCATGACCACCGCGTACAGGCACTGCGCAATAACGGCGTTAAAACCGAGGGGTTTAAATTTGGCGGCAAGCTGGATTTTCTCGGCAGGCGGATTTATCGCGAGGCACTTGCGCACTGGCAGCCGGATATTGTTATGACCTGGATGGGGCGGGCCACCATCATTACACCCCATGCAAAAAGCTACCTGTTGGTCAGCCGGCTCGGCCACTACTACAACCTGAAGTACTATCGCCATGCGGATTACTGGATCGGGATCAGCAAGGGCATCTGCCAGCATATGATCAACGGCGGCATTCCCGAAGATCGTATTTTTCATATCCCCAATTTCGCCGATGAAACCCCGGTCAAACCGCTGCCCCGCAACAGTTTCAACACACCGGTAGACAAACCCCTGATCCTCGCCGCAGGGCGCCTGCATATCAACAAGGGCTTTGATGTCCTGCTGCATGCGCTCACACAAACCCCCACTGCCACCCTGTGGCTCGCCGGCATCGGTCCCGAGGAAAAAAAACTCAAAGCCCTGTGCCACAAGCTCGGCCTGGAAGCGCGGGTACGCTTCCTGGGCTGGCGCACGGATGTCACCCGTTTAATGCGCACCGCCGATCTGTTTGTGTGTCCGTCGCGACATGAAGGCTTAGGCTCTATCGTTATGGAGTCCTGGGCACACCGCTGCCCGATCGTGGCCACCCGGTCCCAGGGGCCCGGCGAAGTCATCACCGATGGCAAAAGCGGACTGCTCACCCCCATCGACAATGCCGATGCCCTCGCCAGGGCGATCAAATCCATACTGGATAACCCGGATCTGCGTCAAAGCCTGATTGAGAACGCCTCGGCAGTGTATGCAAAGGGCTATTCCAAGCAGTCTATTGCGGCAGCCTATATCGAACTCTACGACAAACTGATGCGGCGGGGGCATGGGCAACGCTAAAAAGTTACCGCTGGGCACGGCGGCGCTTGTTTTCCGTCATCACAATCGGCCCATCCACGGCGTTGAGTTCACACGCCTGTTTTAGAAGCATTCGCGACGCGCATCAACTCTTTGCAAGAGAGGCAGGGCCGTGGGTTACTGATAAGCTGGCGGCAGGTCCCGCAGCAGCTCGCTCACCCCCTTGCTGATCAAACGCTGGCGTTGCTCAACGCTATCCGGGCGCGTCAATATTTCGCTGGCACGCCCCCCCCAGATCACGACGCCGCCCGGGGGGCCAATGCCCACGCTCATCACCACCAGCGGTGCATCCGTGAGCGGCGGCAACTCCACAACGTCCTGGGGTGCATTGCTGTCGAATTGCTTGTCCCAACTGGGATCTCTGGTATCCCCGGAAAAAAACTCGTCCACCAGGGCAACCTGATAATCCACCACCATATCCGCATCCTGCTCCCCATCCACCCGGCGGTAACCGCGCTGCTCCATTTGCGCCGCCACCGTATCGCGCATCTCCTCGTCCAGCTCCACCAACTGCGCCGAGACGTCAGGCACCTCACTCAGTGGTGACACGCCCCATTTATACGTGGAGAAAGCCACTGGCTGCGCTCCTGTATTGGCGTGCTCCACCTGCATTTCCTGGCACCCGAGCAGTAAGAACAGCGAAAATAAACCTGTGATTATATGGCGCATAAATACTCCTTAGCGTTCCTAGTTATTTTTCCGGCTCGGCGGTATCGTACAAGGTTATCTTGGGACTCCAGAGGTGCCATTCTGGCTCGGCCCGCGGGTACAGTGGGTAATGGCTGCCGGATTCCACCTCAAACCCCATAAAGGGCGGCTCCGGTGTGGCGAAGGCAATCCCACCCTGCCATAGGGCCTGGGCGGATTCGGTGTCAACATTGAGGCCACTTCTGAGGCCAAAATTTACTTCAACGCCACTGGCGTTCCAAAATACTGTGTGCTCGCGTACCAGGGGACGATAGTGCGATTCAATATACACATAGATATAAACCCGATCCGCCTGCTCGCCCAGGGCAAAACCCGTGACCTCCCCCACCGGGACCTGACGGTAATACACGGGACTGCCTGCCACAAGGGAACCGCGCCTGGCGGCATCCAATATAACGGTGAGCCCCGGTCGGCGCATAGTATCGGCGAGATCGGCGCGCGGTGCTTCCAGTTGCGCATAAAATTGTGTCTGTGGCGGTCCCGTACCCGGCTCCAGGGCCAGGTAGCGACCGGTAACCAGCGTTTCCAAATGCGCGACTTTGCCGAGTCCAATTTGCGGCGACACCACCCAGAAGCGCGTACCGGCACGGGCAAGATGTTCACCACGATGGTACAGTTTGGCACGCACGCGCACTTCTTCCAGGTTTCCCCCCAGGTACAAGCGGGTGATTTCTCCCACCTGAACCCCTTTATAACGCAGTGGCGCCCCCGGCTTTAACCCCTCCGCGCTGGGCAGCGTGATATCAATTTCAATCCCCTCTTCCAGTGCCGCCTCACGACTGCGGTACAGGGGGAACTGATCGCCATTTTGCGCCGGCACGCCCTTTTCATGATCCTCGCGCCGGATGCCGAAGGCCACCCCGCCGCGCAACATCGACATCAGGGAGTCCGCCTCCAGTTCAACCCCTTTACTCAAGCTGGCACTGGCGCGCAGGCCACTGATATTCCAAAAGCGCGTCCCCTGCTTCACCAGGTGCGCGTAGCGCGGCGCAATCACCGCATAAACCTCCACCCCCTCCCCATTCCCGCGCAACTCCATGCCCTGGACCTTGCCGACTTCAATGCGTCGAAAATAGACCGGGGCACCGCGCTGTAGAGAGCCGGGATTTCGCGCAGTGAGGCGCAAATGCAGCCCGGGGGTGCGGAGATCCCTGGGTGGTGCCGAGGCGCGGGCGGAAAAAATACGCTGGGAACGCTGCCCACGGCGCAAGTCCACCTCGATGCGATTGCCCTTGATCAGGCTATTCAGGCCGCCGCTGAGGTCGAATGTGGGCGGTGCCAGCCAAAAGCGGGTATTTTCGCTCAGCAAATCATCCGTCGCCGGGTCCATCAGCACCTTGACCTCCATCCCGTTCATGCGCTTATTGGCTTTTGCATTGCTGACCTCACCAACCCGGATGCCCTGGTAATAGACTTTGGTATTGCCAGGCGTCACACCGACACCGCGATTAAAATTCAGAGTGACCGCAATCCCCGCATCCGCCGCGGTAAAATTTTTATACAGCTTGAATTCTGTACCGTTCACCGCCAGGGGAGACTGGCGCTGGGACTCCGGGGTATAAAAACTGACCCCTCCGGCAAACAGGGCGGCGAGGGATTCGAGGGTGACATTGATACCGCTGATGCCCCCCTCGATGGAAATACCGGAGCTGTTCCAGAACCGGCTGCCCCGGTGTACCAGGTCGGCGTATTCGCGCCGGATAAACAATTCTATACTGACTTCCGAGCCGTCCCTGTCCAGGCGGTAATCCGCCACCTGTCCTACCCGCAACTGGCGAAAATACACCGGCGAGCCTCGGCTGAGCGACCCCAGGCGACGGGATTTGAGCACTACGCGCAGGCCATTGCCACGGATAAAGGCCGGCGGTCGATCCAGTGCCACAAAGCTGCGCTTGCGCTTGCCACTTCCGGATTCGACCGCAATGTAGTTACCCGAGAGCAGGGTCTCCAGGCCGCTGATGCCGGTAATAGACAGCTCCGGCTTGACCACCCAGAATTCCGTCCCTTCCACGAGCAGATATTCCGCACTGCGGTTGAGACTGACCTCCGCCATAACACCGTCGGCACCATTGAGCGCCTCGGCATTCGGCACCAGGCGTACCTCCTGCACAATACCAATATCCACGCCGGAGTATTTCACCACCGTTTTACCTTTCACCAGGCCATCGCCGGAGAGAAAAAGAATAGTGGCCCGCACATCCCCCTCGGCCACATCCTGGTAGAGCAGCCAGACCGCAATCAGCCCGGCTATCAGCGGTAAGATCCAGACCAGAGGCAACCCCCTGTCGCTGCGCACAAGCCCCTGCTGGGCGCCGCCATTTTGGCGTGCGTCTGCAGCATTATTGGGCGGGGGCAGCTTATCAGCCATTTTCAGCGCCGCTCCTGTGCGCCGTTTCGGGCACTACCGTCGTGTGACCCCGGTCCCCATCGCAGGCATCCCAGATCAGACGGGGGTCAAAAGTCCGCGCCGCGGTCATGGTGATAACCACCACTGCGGCAAACGCGGTGCTGCCAGGGCCGGCGTCTACCTGGGCAACAAACCCCATATCCACCAGGGCCACCAATATCGAGAGGATAAACAGGTCCAGCAGAGACCAGCGCCCTATGCCCGATACCACCCGGTAGATTTTCATGGCCTGCAGCGGGTCAAAGGGGATACGCAACTGTATTTGCACCAGGAGCAGGGTCAGACCCAGTAATTTCATCACCGGCACCGCGATACTGGCGGCAAATACAATCAGCGCAATACCCCACATGCCCGTGTTATACAGCTGCGTGACGCCGCTGATAATGGTGTTGGGCTCGCCGGCACCGAGATAGGTCACAGTCATAACCGGCAGTATATTTGCCGGCAGCAACAGCAGTGCCCCGGTGATCGTCAATGCCCAGGTGAGCATCAGGCTGCCGTCGATGCGCGCATAGACCCGCGCGCCGCAGCGGGGGCAGCGACAGCGGCCGGTGGTCGGTACAATAATCAGCTGGTGACAGCACAGGCAACTGGTCAGCCCCTGCTTGAACGCCTTGTACGGCACACTCATCTTCTTGCACTCCGGGCCGCGCGGCGCTGTGCCAGGCGCTGCCAGATGGCGTTCTGGTCAAAACTGAGGGAGGCCAGATTGGCCACCAGCATCATGGCACCAAAGCAATAGAGTCCCGGCTCCACCTCCAGTTTGCCCAGATCCTGCAGTTTCACCAGCGCCACCAACAGGCCCAGCATATAGACGTCGAGCATGCCCCAGTCTTTGATCAGCTGATACCAGCGCACCGTATGGGCAACCGGGCGGTCCAAAAGCTCCCAGGCACTGCCGCAACAAAGAAACAACAGCAGCAAAAACTTTCCCACTGGCGCCAGCACACTGCAAAACAGCACCAGTGCCGCGAGCCATATAAACCCGCCCTGGTACAGGGCCTGGACCCCGTTCAGCAATGTGTTTTCGGCCCCAAGGGAAAATAAAGAGAATGTCAGCAGCGGCAGACTGGCAGAGGGTACAAACAATAGCAGCCCGGTCAGGCTGAGCGCGATGGTGGGGTAAATCCCCCGAATGGTACCCCGTTGCAAGGTGCAGTGGCAGCGCGGGCAAATCAGCGCCCGGCCGGGCGGTGCCAGATGCCCGCTCAACAACAGATCACATTCGTGACAGGCACGCTGCCAGAATATCGGCTCTACGCTGCGCACCGGTTCCATGTGCGAGGACCTCTGCCTAATTCAGTACATCTTCGCCGCATCCAAAAACTTGGATGGCACGTCTATTGAAATATAGGCCCTCGGACCCGTTCCATACTGCCGCGCTATTGCCACGCCCTGACCGGTAAACGCACAGTCTTGTCGGTTTAACGAGGATATTGACAAAAGCCGAAAGCACCGCCTCGACGGTCGGGCTGGCCGCGGGTAAACTCTCGCGACAGTAGATCGGGGACTGGCAGCACCGCCGAGCCAAAGGGACCTACCGGGTACCCAAAACTCGGCTGCCGCCCAGAAGACCTGGAAGACCCTGTAGACGCTTGAAGACTGCACCCGCCACAGGAAGTTGAAACACATGAAAAGAAGTCACCGCCCAACGCCACAGGGGCGCCCATTGCGACCACTGAAGACACTGCTCGCCGCCGCCCTGCTGGGCCTCGGCACCCTCCAGGCCCAGGCCGACACCCTGTGGGATATCTATACCCAGGCCCTGGACAATGACCAGCAGCTCGCCGCGGACCGCGCCGGCTACCATGCGGGGATTGAGGCCAAGAATCAATTTCGTGCAGCATTGTTGCCGCAGCTCAATGCCTCTGTTCAGGCTGCAAGGGTTCACTCGGACAACACCACGAATAGCGCCACGCCTGAAGTAACAAATAATCAACAGGTTGGAATATTGAATTTCTTTCGGAGAACTACCGGAACCACTCAAAACAGAACCTACAATGCGACTTTGTCCCAAGCAATCTTTAACGCTCCCGCCTGGTTCGATTACCAGCAGGGCAAAAAGCAGACCGAGCAAGCCACCGCGGAGTTCAGCGCCAACCAGCAGGGCATGATGATCCGTGTGGCCACGGCCTATTTCGATGTGCTGCGCGCCTACGATGTGCTGGAAGCGGCCATCGCCGAGGAACAGGCCCTGGCCAAGCAGCTGGAGCAGACCCAGCAGCGCTTTGAGGTGGGCCTGACCGCGATTACGGATGTCTACGACTCCCAGGCCGCCTATGACAGCTCGGTCGCACGCCGCCTCACCGCCCAGGACGACCTGCTCAGTGATTTTGATGCCCTGTCGGTACTGACCGGCGGCTACCACGACGCGGTGGCGCCATTGAATGCCGGATTCCAGGTGGCGGCGCCGGTACCGGCAGCGCGCGCCGACTGGGTGGACTTTGCCCTGGCCAACAACTTCGATCTCAAGGCGGCACGGCTCAATGCGGAGGCGGCCCGTTACAGTGCCCGTTCCGCAGCCAGTGAACACCTGCCTACACTCACCGGATCGCTGTCCTATAACAAATTCACCTCAGATGGTGAGATACTCCAAAGATTCAGTGAGGAAGGTGGTCAAACTCAAGTCACAAGATTCCCTCAAGGGGTAGATAATCGAGACTCCACTGCAGCGATCACCCTGGATATCCCGATCTATACCGGCGGTCGTCTCAGCGCCAATCGCCGCCAGGCCCGCAACCTGTCCTTCCAGGCCCAGGACCTGCGCAACCTGACTGAGCGCAATACCATCCAGACCACCCGCACCCTGCACCGCGCGGTAGTCACCGACGTTTCCCGGGTCTCGGCCCGCGAGCAGGCGGTGGTGTCCGCCAAGAGCGCCCTGGACGCCACCCAGGCCGGCTACGAGGTGGGCACCCGCAATATTGTCGATGTCCTGCTGGCCCAACGCACCCTGTTCCAGTCCCAGACCGACTATGCCAATGCGCTTTACGACTATATTCTCAACACCCTGAACCTCAAGCAGGTTGCCGGGCTGCTGTCTCCCAAGGACCTGCAGGATCTGGACGCCATGCTGAACCCCGCGCGCACTGTGCCCCGGGTTGCCGAACCCAACCCCACCCGACCGCCGGCCTCCACCAGATAATCTCTCACCGGTGAGCGGACCCAAACCCGCTCACCGGCCTTCCAGACCGGCGGCCAAGCCCTCGATCTCATCCAACAGGCGCTGTAAAGCACCTTTGTTGGCCTCCGCCACCCCCCTGGCCCGTTGACCGGCCCCTTTGCGGCGGGTATCGCTTTCCAGCCAGGCGCGCAACTGTCGCGCCAGGGATTCGGCATTCCCGGCGATCGCCATGCCACCGGCATCCACCAGCAGTTGGGCGACCGTGGTAAAATTGTGCAAAAACGGGCCACAGACCACAGGCACACCCCAGGCCGCGGGTTCGATCATATTGTGCCCACCCACAGGCACCAGGCTGCCGCCGACAAAGGCCACATCACAGGCGCCATAAAAACGCAGCAACTCCCCCATCGTATCGCCCAGCAAAACCTGATCCCGCGCCACCGGTGCACTGCCTTCACTGCGCCTGACAACCCGCAAACCGCGCGCCCGGCACAGCTGTGCGACGCTACTAAAACGCTGGGGGTGGCGGGGCACCAGAACCAGCAGCAAATCCGCAAATGCCCGTTTCAGTATTGAAAAAGCATCCAGGATAATGCCATCTTCGCCGTCGTGGGTGCTGGCCGCGAGCCACACCTTGCGATTGGAAAAGCCGCGCCACTGGTGCGATAGCACCTGGGCCTCACTCATCAGGCCCAGGTCAATATCCAGGTCAAACTTAATATTTCCGCCGGCTACAATCCGCTCTGCAGGCAAACCCAATGAGAGAAAGCGCTCCGCATCCGCAGGGTACTGAGCCACTACCCGTTCAATATCACAAAGCATGGCGCGGGCAAATCCGGGAAGCCTCCCATAACCGCGTGCAGATTTTTCACTCAAGCGAGCATTGGCGAGCAGGGTGGGAATCTTCTGTTTCCGGCAAAGATGCAACAGGTTGGGCCACAGCTCGGTTTCAACAATCACCAACAGACTGGGGCGCAGGGCTTTTAGAAACCGGAAAAGGTATTCGGGCAGGTCGTAGGGGAGATAATAGTGCAGCAGGCGTCCGCCCAGAACAGGGCGCAGTGCCTCGCGCACCCGTTCAGAGCCCGTGGGTGTACTCGTCGTCACCAGCCACTGCCACTCGGGGTGGCGCGCGGCGAGCCTGTCTATCACTGGCATTGCCGCGAGGGTTTCCCCCACGGAAACGGCGTGCACCCATATCAGGGGTGCGTGGCTGAGGCGCCCGGGCACCTGCCCCAAACGCTCCCGCAACCGCTCGCGGTACGCCGGCTGACGGCGGCCCCGCCACCAGAGACGAAAAAGAACAAACGGTAGCGCGATGCGGAAAAACCAGGAGTAGAGCGTCAACATGAACAGGTGTTATCAAACAATCAGTATCCGCAGCCCGGTGCAGGCATCCAGGCCCCCATTTTACACGCAGCAATCACCGAGGATTCTTAGGTAATACGTGCTCAGCAATCGACGATACGGTAAAAATCCGAACGCGCCCCAAACACACCGCACGCCATACCGACAGAGCGGCACAAGCGCAACCAGGGCCGCGAGCCCAGGCGCCGCCCCCCCAGGACCAGTCCCAGTGCGCAGCTCACACCGGCCATCAGGAACTGAAAAACCGCCGACATCAAAATACTGAAGCGACTGCGACCGGAGGCGCGCTTCTGCTTGGCCAGGGTGATCCCCGCTGAATATTTGCGCCGGGACAGCCAGCGCATATTGGCGCGGCACTCAGGCACAGCCTCATACACCCTGGCCTCCACACAGTGGACAATCTCTCCCCCCCTGGCACTGTATTCGGTAAAGAACAACACATCCTCCCCACCCCCGAATGGATCCCGTTCATCAAAGCGCAGGCCAAGGGCACGGATCGCCTGCATAGGGACAAGGACATTGTTGGTGGCACAATAGTTAAGCCGATCGCCGGTTTCGCGTCGCTTGCGGGAAAAAAATCCGGAATAGAACTCGGGCACCGAGTCTGGCAACTGCCTCACCACGCTGCCGCTGACCACCGAGTGCCCGCCAATGGCCTGTGCGTAGCCAAACAATCGGATTAACCAGTCCCGCGCCACCCATTCGTCATCATCAATAAAGACCAGGTAATCCGCACCTTTGCGCTGTGCCTCGCGGATGCAGCGGTTGCGCGCATAGGGAATACCCCGGCGCTCTTCCAGAACACAGAGGATCGGCAGTGGAAACCTATCCGCAAGGGATTCGACCAGCTGCGCCCCTTCCCTGCCATCGGGATCATTATCCACTACCGTCACAGTAACTGCGGCATCTGGTGGCAGCTGGAGTACGGCGAGACTCTGCAACGCACCGCGCAGCTGGTTCGGTCGTTTGCAGGTGCAAATACAGATATCCAACAGTGATGGCAATGTAAACTCCATAAGACAGCGGAGAATTGGCTGTGGGTTCGGCAATAGGCGGGCAGCCTATACCCGTCTGGATTGCCTGTCTATAATACCGTGCTTGCAAGATTGCCAAGCACCCAGGCGGACTTGGTCAAGAGTGGCTCAAGTACTGGTAACCCCCGCTACTTATTCCCGGTCAATCCATCCATGAAAATTATGCAATTGTTGCCCGCGCTCAATTCTGGCGGCGTCGAGCGCGGTACCCTCGATCTAGCTCGCGCACTGGTTCGGGCCGGACACCAATCGACAGTCGTATCCAGTGGCGGCACCATGGTGACACAACTGGAGTCCGAAGGGTCACAGCACTTTACACGCCCTATCCATAAAAAATCCTTTAGCAGCTTATTACAGGTTCGTCCACTTAGACAACTCATCGCGAAAGAGCAGCCGGATATTCTTCATGTCCGCTCGCGGGTTCCCGCCTGGCTTACCTATTTAGCCTGGCGCAAACTCGATTCAAAAGGCCGTCCACGCCTGATCAGTACCGCCCACGGCCTGTACTCTATCAATCGCTACAGCGCCATTATGGCCAGAACAGAGCGGGTCATCGCCATCTCCGAATGTGTGAGCACCTATTTACTGAACAACTATGCGGAGTATCTGCAGCACCGTCCGGAAATTATCTACCGCGGGGTGGACACCGATGAGTTCAATCCCGGTGTACAGGCCCCCACCGATTGGCGCAACAACGTTGAAAAAGCGTTTCCGAACTTGCGCGGCAAGCGCTGGCTCTTATTACCTGGCCGGCTGAGCAGATGGAAAGGTCAGGAAGACTTTATCCAACTGATCCTGCGCTTAAGCCGCACCCGCAACGACATCCACGGCATTATTCTCGGTGGCGCCGAGCCCAATAAACAGCATTACGCAAAAGAGCTCAGGGAGGCGGTCAATAACCTGCACTTGGGCCAACATCTCACGTTCGTCGGCCACCGCAGCGATATCCGCTACTGGTACAGCGAATCCACTTTGGTGTATAACCTGTCCAAACAGCCGGAACCCTTCGGCCGTACTGTGATCGAGTCCGCCGCTATAGGAACGCCCATTATTGGCTACAATATCGGTGGCCCCGCTGAGTCACTTAGGGCTTGTTTCCCTCAGGGGTTGGTAGATCCGAATGATACAGAAGTTCTTTTTGCGCGCACTCAGGAGTTACTCGACGGTCCCCGACAAAGGGCCCGTCTTGCTGCCGAATTCACACTTGATAGACAGGCCGAGCGCACACTCGCGCTCTACCGAACCCTGCTCAAAGCATCCCCCGGAGACCACTCCGGTGATTGACCTGAGCCACAGCAAGCCTTTTGCCAGCGGCGGCAACCGCCTGTGCTACCGCCACCCCCAGGATCCGCGGTTATGTGTAAAAGTAATGCGCCCCGGACGCGCGGCCGAGCTGCTGGGCCGCGCACCCTGGTACAAACGCTGGCGTGATGAGGCCAGATTTGATGACAACCTGCGTGAACAGCAGGGATATGCGCAACGGGCGATACAGCGAAATCCAGAGGGCCTCTGGCAACATCTGCCACGCTGGTACGGTATACAGGAGACCAGTCTCGGCCCGGCCGCAGTGACCGATATGATTCTGGATACGAGCGGCGCCCCCGCACCCACCTTGCGTCAATACCTGAACAAACAGGGTTTTGACCGCGAGATACGCGAAGCGCTACAGCGCTTTGCCCACTGGCTGCTGGAATATGGTGTATTGACCAAAAACCTGATTGCGCACAATCTGGTACTTTGCCAGCATAGGGGGCAACTACAAGTCTATGTTATTGATGGCTTGGGCTGCGCCTCCTTATTGCCCCTTGCCAAAATCTCCGATTTCTTTGCCCGACGCTATATCCGGCGACGTATCCAGCGTATGTGGCTGAGAGCGGAGTGGGAGATCTCCGACAAGAAAGTGCCCTGGAGAAAATTTGAGTCGCACGGCTTAAAGCGCTAACGGATTGACAGCCCACAGCGGCGAAGCAGCGCCCGCGCACAGACGAGATACTGATCCAGAGGCGCTCGCCTCGATTGTGCGATCACGTCCTCCCAGCGTTCGCCCACCACCCCCTGGTCCACCAGCCTCTGCACCGCTGCCCGAACCTTATTGGCCCGCGGCCGACAGGGAACGCGGATGACCCCCACCTGCGCACGGCTCTGCAATGACTCGAACAGCATTGAAATGCTGTCTTCACTCACCCAGATCTGTTCCGCCGCCGCCATTTGCACCTGCACCCAATCCGGGGAACAGGACCGCCAGTCAACCACTTGCGCCCCTCCCGCGGCAATGCTTTCCAGCAACCCCGCAGACGTGCGCCGGCTGTTCGACAGGCGCCAATCGAGCGGCTGTGACAACAACCGCTCTACCTGGCGGCGCACAGACCCGTCCTCCCAACAAAAGTGCCTGCTCGGGCCACCGAGCAATATCAGACCACGCCCCGGCTGCACAGCGTCAGCGGGCAAGGGGCCTGTCAGGGCTCCCTGGCTGAGAATGATATTTTCCAGGGGTGGCGGACGATCGTGTTCCGGGACAATCGCAAAGTCAAACCAGTGGAAAGGGAGCTGGGGCCGGTTGATGACGACCGCACGACCGCCGTAGCGGTAGCGTGCCGCCAGCATCGGCAGTCGGGTTCGGCGGCCAGTGCCGATAAGAAAATCCGGTCTGGGCAGATTGGAGAGCCCTTTGGCAGGTCGCATTAAAATACCACGAGCTGTCACCGAAAGGGGAATATCCACACAGTTCAGCTGCCCGTCATAACTGCTGACGAGACCACGGACCAGCGCCGCACTCTGTTTTTCGTGCGCACGATTACCGTCGAGAAAACGCCAAACTGTCAACTGCAAGAGACTATCCCAGAGTACAAACCAGAGAAGAGGGCAGCCGAACACCAGCCGCGTTCTGAGAGACCGAAAAAAGCGCAATGCTACCGCAAGCCTCCCGGCTATTGAACCCCGGTGCTATTCCAGATAGTCTCGCGCCCCCTGTTGGCTCCCGCAAAGCGCCGCGCCCGATTCTAAATACCCGCGCGGGCCAGATATGATCAGATGTTAGACCTATTACCTGTACCATAAACCCCCGTCTGTCGTAAACTTTCCCGGAATCCAACCCAGCGGAGTGGCTGCAATAGCGAATGCCCTGCTCCTGACTGCTCAACGTATCGACCGCAATTACCATGATGCTTGACCTTGGAAGTACACCATCCTCCCCTTTCCCTACGCACTACCGACAGCAGGGGTCCAAGTGGATTGCCGGCTTACTGCAACTGACCCGCCTGGGACTGCTCCTGCTGCTATGTGGGTTTTATCTGGCGCCGAAAGTCTCGGGAGTGCAAACCAGTTTCTATTTGACCCTACTGCCGGCCGCCCTGCTCCTGATGCTCTGGCGAAAGGACTTTCGCTTTGTGTGCTCATGGCAATTCAGCGCCTTCCTAAGCCTGCCGGTGATCCTTGCCCTATCGACGCTCTGGGCCAGCGGGGACAGTGCCGATGTGCAGCGGGAAGCCCTCTACTACTGGAAGCTGGTGCTCTATCTGGCCCTTTTTTACGTCGCCATTTATTGTCTACTGGAGCGCTGTGGCGATGCGGTATTGCACCAGCTGTTGCTGGCTCTGATTGCAGTGGGGCTACTCTCCGGCCTCGCGTCATTGGCAGCCTATGGATTTGCCGATGGCTTCCAGCGTTTTCACCGTATCGGTGGGATTTCCCTGCAGGGCAATATCGATAAGACCGCGATGCTGTTTGGATTCCACTGTCTGTTTTGTTGTTACGGCATCACCCGGTCCTCGCGACTGTGGCGCATACTGTCGTGGAGCGGCCTGTTGGTTTCCTGCGTCTACATACTCTTGTCACAAACCAAAATCCCCATTGCAATGGCGGGGGTGGCCGTGCTACTCGCGGCACTGATTACCCCATCGCGTTTGTTAAAGGCATTGATATTATTGACACTGCTCGTGGTGTTTCCAGTGACCTATCTGGTTCTGTTTGGCGATCTCCCCCTGCTGCACAGGGGCAGGGCCTACACCGTTCGCCTGGAGCTTTGGGGCAAGGTCTACGATGAATTTATGCGCTCCCCCATCATGGGTTCCGGCCTGGTTCACAAGCAATTTATCAAGGTGGGTCAGTTACTGCCCCACCCCCACAACTACCTGCTGGATGTGGCGCGTTTTTCCGGGCTGCTGGGGCTCCTTGCCTGCGCCTGGCAGGGCCTTGGTGCCCTATCGACGGTATTGGGCAAGAAAAAGCTGCTGAGCTGGATTCCGGGTTTAGTTGCGGCCTGGTTTTTGTTCGGTGTCCTGGCCATGCTGGTTTATGCACAACAGCCCCTGGTTAAACCCAGCTATATCTGGTTCTTCTATTGGGCGCCACTTGCCATTCTCTTGGCGCGCAGCTACCGGGAACGCAATCAACCCGGACCGGCACAAACACCCAGCTTCCAAGCATTGCAACCGCCATTATTCAACCATTGAGTCACCATAATGAATGTCACTGTTTTTGGCACCGGCTATGTGGGCCTGGTGCAGGCAGCCGTTCTGGCAGAAGCCAGTAACCGCGTTGTTTGTATTGATATCGATACCGATAAAATCGCTGGCCTAAAACGGGGGGAGATCCCCATCTTTGAACCCGGCCTCGGGCCAATGGTAAAAAACGGTATCGCCACGGGTAATCTCGCGTTCTCAACAGATGCCGCCTACGGCATAGAACACGGGGAACTGATCTTTATTGCCGTTGGAACCCCGCCGGACGAGGACGGCTCTGCCGACCTGCGCCATGTACTGACCGTAGCCAGGACTATCGCCGCGCACATGCGTTGCAAGAAATACATTATCAACAAATCCACGGTGCCCGTGGGGACAGCGGACAAGGTGCGTGCGGCGATCGGGGAACAGCTGGCCGAGCGTGGCGAATCCGGCCTGCCATTCGATGTAATTTCCAACCCCGAGTTTCTCAAGGAGGGCTCTGCAGTTGCCGACTGCATGCGCCCGGACCGCATCGTGATCGGCACCTCGGAAGCCGACTCCGAGCAGAAACTCCGCCACCTGTATGCGCCTTTCAACCGCAACCATGAAAAAATTCTGGTGATGGATGTGAAAAGCGCTGAGCTGACCAAGTATGCCGCAAACTGCATGCTGGCAACAAAAATCAGCTTTATGAACGAGATCGCCAATATCGCCGATACCGTTGGCGCAGATATTGAGGCGGTGCGCAAGGGGATTGGTTCGGACCCCAGGGTGGGCTACCAGTTTATTTATGCCGGCATCGGCTACGGTGGCTCCTGTTTTCCAAAAGACGTGAAAGCCCTGATCTCCTCCGCCCGACAACAGGGGCTTAGCGCAGATATTCTCACTGCTGTGGAATCCCGCAACGAGCGACAAAAACACTACCTGGCCGACAAAATCCTGGCGCATTTCAATGGCGAGTTGAATGGCAGGGTCTTCGCGCTCTGGGGACTCTCATTTAAACCCAATACCGATGATATGCGCGAAGCCCCCAGCCGTGTACTCATGGATCGACTGTGGGCACAGGGCGCTACAGTGCGCGCCTTCGACCCGGAAGCCATGGGTGAGTGCCTGCGGATCTATGGCGCACGGGATAACCTCGTGCTGTGTGATTCAAAGAATGACGCCCTTCAGGGTGCGGATGCCCTGATCATCGCGACCGAATGGCAACAGTTTAAAGCCCTGAATACCGACGAACTCAAAGCGGCACTCAAGGCACCGGTGATTTTCGACGGGCGCAACCAGTATGAGCCCGATGAAATGCATGAAGCTGGCTTCGAGTATTATTGCGTGGGTCGGCCGGATATCACCACGGCCCAATAAGCCAGTCAGCGCGCGCACTTTGCCCCTATAAAAAAGCCGGTACCCACCGGTTTTTTTTACCTTTTCAGGAACATTCCCTCAGGCGATACGAAACTGTGTCTCGGCGCTATCGGTGACATCACTCAACCAGCCCCGGTGTGCCGCACTGCGCCCATGCACCACCTCAAAGTAGAGGTTCTGCAGCCGCCCCGTGATTGGCCCGCGCCTGCCGCGGCCGATCGAGCGCCCGTCGAGGGTGCTGATGGGCAATACTTCGGCGGCCGTACCGGTAAAGAATGCCTCGTCGGCAATATAGACCTCATCTCTGGTGATGCGCTTTTCCACCACGTGGTAGCCACATTCCCTGGCCAATTCAATCACCGTATCGCGGGTAATACCCTCCAGGCAGGAAGTGAGTTCCGGAGTGTAGAGGGTACCGTCTCTGACAATAAACACATTCTCTCCGCTGCCCTCGGCCACATAGCCCTCGGGATCGAGTAGCAGCGCCTCTTCGCAACCGTTACGCACCGCCTCCTGCAAAGCCAGCATCGAGTTGATGTAGTTGCCATTGGCCTTGGCTTTACACATGCTGATATTGACGTGATGGCGGGTATAGGAAGACGTATTGACCTTGATACCCCGCTCGAGTGCCTCCGGGCTCATATAGCTGGGCCACTCCCAGGAAGCGACAATCACATGGGTGCTCAGGCCCTCCGCACGCAACCCCATCCCCTCGCATCCGTAGAACACCATCGGGCGCAAATAGGCCTGTTGCAGATTGTTCTCCCTCACCACCAGGCACTGGGCCGCATTCAGCGCTTCGGCACTATAAGGCATGGGCATATTCATGATTTTGGCGGAGTGGAATAACCGCCGGGTGTGATCCTGCAGGCGAAAAATGCTGGCACCGGACTCTGTGTCGTAGGCGCGCACACCTTCAAATACCCCCATGCCGTAGTGGAGGGTATGGGTCAGCACATGCACGCGCGCATCGCGCCAGGGCACCAGCGCACCGTCAAACCAGATAACGCCGTCGCGATCGGCAAAAGACATGGGGAACAACTCCTACAAATCCTGAAAAACAGTGTAATCGGGCAACAGCGTGTCGCCAGGCAATTAACCGAGCAATTGCTGCCAGCTTGCTTGAACGGTCTTTCTTTCCGCCGTGAAGTGGTCATCGCGCACAAGTCCCGGCGATTGTTGTAGTGCCAGGCGATGACCTTCAGATCGGTAGGCTTTGTAGGCATCGATCAGATACCCGGCCTGTTTGGCCGGCATCAGGCCCGCGTCAACAAGACTGTCGAGAATGCGGATCGTATCCGTATAACGCACGATCGAAGGCGCAGTCGACGCCCAGGCCAGAGCGGCATATTGAACCAAAAATTCAATATCGACAATACCGCCAACACCGTGCTTGAGGTCGAAATCTTGATCATTGCTCTGATCCAGGTGGGCACGCATTTTATTGCGCATTGCAAGCACATCATTGCGTAATTTCTGCGCATTTCTCGCCTCGCAAAGCAATCTCAAGCGCAGCTTTTGAAAGTCGTCACTCAGCCGGGTACTGCCTGCCACCGGGCGGGCGCGCACCAGCGCCTGGTGCTCCCAGGTCCAGGCGCTCTCGCGCTGGTATTTTTCAAAAGCGGTCATGGTAGTGACCAACAATCCGGAGTTGCCCGAGGGGCGCAGGCGGGTATCCACTGCATAGAGCGGGCCACTCAAGGTGCGGGTTTGCAGGATATGGATCAATCGTTGCGCCAGCCGGGTATAGAAGCACAAGTTGTCGATGCGGGTGCTCCCGTCGGTGTCGCCCTGGGGGTCTGCATCCTGCACAAAGACAATGTCCAGGTCCGAGCCGTGGGACAGCTCCAGACCACCCAGCTTGCCGTAGGCGATAATCGCAAAGCGCATATCCGCCTCCGACGCCCCGGCGGGCAGCCCATACTTTTCCACCATTTGCGTCCAGGCCAGATACAGGGAATGCTGCAGTATCGCCTCAGCCAGCCAGGTGAGTGCATCACTGACTTTCATCAGCGGCAGGGTGCCACTCACCTCCTGGGCCGCAATACGCAAACTCTGGCTCTGCTTGAAGTAACGCAGGGCCTCCATCTGCCATTCCAGATCAGCGGAATCGGCGCGCAGCAGCTCCCTGCGCAACTCGTCAGAGATATCCGCCGCCGCAGACGGCGCCAGCAGTCGGCGGGCATCCAGCAACTCATCCAACAGGATCGGATGGCGCGTCAACTGCTCAGCGATTCTCGGGCTGGCACTGCACAGGCGCACCAACTGGCTGAGCACCGGTGGGTTTTCATTGACCAGGACAAGATAGGCGCTGCGGCGCAGCACAGAGCGCACCAGGGGAAGCACCCTGCTGAGTACCAGCAGGGGCTGTTCCTGCAAACCGGCAACCGCCAACAGCAATGGCATAAACCGATCCAGGCGCGCGCGCGCTGAGGCCGGCAGTGCAGCTACCATAGGAGCGGCGTTCAGGTCCCGCAGCAGGTTCAATGCCTCTCGCGCCGGG
This sequence comes from Microbulbifer jejuensis, assembly GCF_047289955.1. Lineage (NCBI taxonomy): Bacteria > Pseudomonadati > Pseudomonadota > Gammaproteobacteria > Cellvibrionales > Microbulbiferaceae > Microbulbifer > Microbulbifer jejuensis. The sequence goes on along the minus strand of NZ_JBLBUB010000014.1, from coordinate 99,551 downwards.
GTAAAGCCGGCGTTATCCAGAGCCTGCAGGTTGATCTCTTCACTGCCGTCCTCACTGACACTGCCCCACAGAATCTGCCACTCCTCCGCCACGCGGGGCTCGGCAATATCCGCCGGCGGTGCGATTACGGTATCGAATTCGCGCTCGACCACATTGCGCACCGCCGCCAGTTCTCCGAACAACTGCGCCGGGTTATCGCGCCCGAGGGCGTAGGCCAGTCGCGCACGTTCTCTGTCGTCCTGTGGCAGCGCTTGCGTCTGCTGGTCTCTCTGCGCCTGCAGTGCGTGTTCCACCCGCCGCAATAGCAGGTAGCAGTCCGCAAGCTCCCCGGCCACGCCCGCTTCCACGTGCCCTTCAGTTTCCAGCAGCGGTAACAGTTTCAGCAAGTTGCGCTCGCGCAGGGTGGGATCGCGGCCGCCGCGAATTAACTGGAAAGCTTGGGCAATAAATTCCACTTCGCGAATGCCCCCACGGCCCAACTTGATGTTGTCGCTGAGCCCCCGGGCGCGCACCTGGCGCTGGATCAACGCTTTCATTTCGCGCAGCGCCTCGATGGCACTGAAATCGATATAGCGGCGGTAGGTGAACGGGCGCAGCAGTGCCATCAGCTCCGTTGCAAAGCGCTCGTCACCGGCCACCGGACGTGCCTTGACCATGGCATAGCGCTCCCATTCGCGCCCCTGAGTCTGATAATAATCCTCCAGCGCACTGAAATGACTCACCAGGGGTCCGCTGTCCCCATAGGGACGCAAACGCATATCCACACGAAACACAAAGCCATCGGCATTGATGGTATGCAGGGATTTGATCAGGCGCTGGCCCAGGCGCTGGAAGAACGTCTGGTTTTCCACACACCGGTCGCCGTCGGTGTGGCCCGGCTCGGGGTAGGCAAAGATCAGGTCGATATCCGAAGACAGATTCAGCTCCCGCGCGCCCAGCTTCCCCATACCGAGCACCACCATGGACTGGGCCCGCCCGCGGCTGTCGCGGGGTGTGCCGTAGCGCTGTGCCAGTTGCCTGTGGTGCCACTGCAGCGCCGCAGCGATGCAGAGTTCTGCCAGCGCACTGAGACGCAGGCAGATCCGGGGGATATCCCATTGAGCGGCAAAATCCCGAAAGATCACCTCCGCTGTGACACGGTTGCGCAGCAGTCGCAGTGTGCGGTCAAGGGAAGCGTCGCTATCAAAATCGGGGAGGGTCAACCCCAGATCAGGGTTTTGCAACAATGCCGACAACAGCTGTGGCTGACGGCAGCATTGCCGGTAAAAGAATTCGGAACCTATCCAGCTCCGCGCCAAACCCTGTTGCAGAGCCTGATCCCCCAACAGGTCCTCGGCCTGGCTGGCACGCTCTTTACCCACCTGTGTGCACCAATCGCGCCAGTGCGCCTCCAACTGGGGTTTCAGGGCTTCGGGGCAGTTGGCGCAATCAAACATGGCGGCATTGATCCTTAGTGCGTGTAAAGGAGTAGAGGGCGCTTTCTCTCCCTTGCCAAGCGCCCCTGGATAAGGAAAACGGCGGCCGGATTGTCAGCCAGTACGCCATTTTCATTACCCCGGGGCAATCCAATGGCCACTCATCACTAAGAGACAATCTCCGGCGGCGGTGCCACACGGAGCACTTCCGCGACCGTGGTCAAACCAGCCGCCACCTTGATCGCGCCGGAAAGGCGCAGGCTGTTCATGCCCTCGCGCATGGCCCGGCGGCGCAACTGCTGCAGGTCGCAGTCGGGGGTGATCTGGGCCTGGAGCGATTCGCTAAACGGCAGTATCTCGTAGATGCCCTGTCGTCCCAGGTAACCGGTGTTGCGGCACTCCAGGCAGCCCTCGGGGCGATAGACACGCTCGGGCCTCGGCGCCTTCCAGGGCCGCACCAGGGCGTGCCAGTCGGCCTCTTCAATCCTGTCCTCGCGCTTGCACGAGGGACAGAGCGTGCGCACCAGGCGCTGTGCCATAACCCCAAGCACGGTGGACTTGAGCAGGTAGTGGGGCAGACCCAGGTCCAGCAGGCGCGTGACAGCGGTGGGCGCATCGTTGGTGTGCAGGGTGGAGATCACCAGATGGCCGGTGAGGGCGGCCTGTACTGCCATCTGCGCGGTTTCCAGGTCGCGGATCTCACCCACCATAATAATGTCCGGGTCCTGGCGCATAAGCGTGCGGATACCGGCGGCAAAATCGAAGCCGATGGCATGGTGTACCTGGGTCTGGTTAAAACTCTCCTCCACCATTTCGATCGGGTCCTCCACCGTGGAGACATTGACCGCAGCGGTGGCGAGCTGCTTGAGGCCGGTGTACAGGGTGGTGGTCTTGCCCGAGCCGGTGGGGCCGGTCACCAGGACAATGCCGCTGGAATTCGACAACATTGTCTGCCAGCGGGCGAGGTCCTCGCCGCCGAGGCCCAGATCACTGTAGGAGCGTGCCAGCACCTCGGGATCGAAAATCCGCATCACGAGTTTTTCCCCAAACGCGGTGGGCAGGGTGGAAAGACGCAACTCCACTTCACTGCCATCGGGGCGCTTGGTTTTGATGCGACCGTCCTGGGGCTTGCGCTTCTCCGCCACATTCATGCGACCGAGAATCTTCAGGCGGCTGGTAACCGCTGCATTCACCTGGTCCGGCAGCTCGTGAATCGGGTGCAGTACCCCATCGATGCGGAAACGAATGCGTCCAACCTGCCGCCGGGGCTCGATATGGATATCACTGGCACGCTGGTCGAAGGCGTGCTGCAACAGCCAATCGACAATATTGACGATATGCTGATCGTTGGCTTCGGGGTCCTTGAGGCTACCCAGTTCGAGCAACTGCTCGAAATTCTGCGCCGCCGAGGTACCCTGCAGGCCGCTGGCACCGGAAATGGAATTAGCCAGAGAGTAAAACTCGATACAACAGCGCTTGATATCCGCCGGATCTGCCACCACGCGCTGCACCCTGCGGCCACTGGTGTGCGCCAGCTGCTCCTCCCAGCCGTGAATGAAGGGCTGTGCCGTTGCGACCAACAGCTCATCAGCGCCTGCCTCCACGCACAGGATCTGGTGGCGCTTGGCAAACTGGAAGCTCATCACCTCGGTCACCGCACTCACGTTTACCTTGAGCGGATCGATATGGTAGAGGGGGTGGGTGGAACTCTCGGCCAGCCAGGCACTGAGTGTATCGCGATTCAACAGGGTACCCGGGGCCTTCCGGTTGGCCAGGTCACAGCTGGCGATATAGCTGAGGGGATGCATCTGGGCCTGCTCCGCCGTGCGCGGGGTGCCCGCGATACGGTTGGCATCCTGCCGGCTCACATAGCCCTGGGTCACAAGGTCTTCCAGCAGCCCGCGTAAATCCAGCAGCCTGTCCGCCGCTTTGCTCTCTGTCATTGTCAACCTCCTGTATTTTCCTATGACGACGCATTGTAGCCCCATCGCCACGCCGCAACAGTGCGCCATTAACGCACTGTTACCGAAAATGGCCCTATTGGGGTACCATGCCGCGGTTTCGCACCTTGCGCAATGGAGCTAACCATGGTCCTGTCGAATATAGCCAACCTGTTTGGCCGCTCTCCGATCAAGCCGATCGAGCAGCATATGGCTGCGGCCCACGAGGCTTCGGCCGACCTGATTCCCTTCTTCGAGGCCCTGATCCGTGGCGATCTGGCCGAGGCGGAACAGATCCAATTGCGCATCTCCGCCACCGAGAACCGCGCCGATGACATCAAGAGAGACCTGCGTCTGCACCTGCCGGACAGCCTGTTTATGCCGGTATCCCGATCCGACCTGCTGGAACTGCTGCACGCCCAGGACGAGGTGGCGAATACCGCCCAGGATATCGCCGGCCTCGCCGTGGGCAGAAAAATGCAGATCCCGGCGAGTCTGCAGCCCCTGATGACGACCTTCGTCGAGAGTGCCGTGGCCGCTTCCGCCCAGGCACTGCGCGCCATCAATGAGCTGGACGAACTATTGGAGAGCGGCTTTGCCGGGCGCGAGATCACGATTGCCAAACGCATGATCGAAGAGCTGGACGAACTGGAACGCCAATCCGACAAACTCGAAGTTGAAATTCGCGCAGCGCTGTTTGCCATAGAAAAAGACTTGCCGCCGGTGGATGTGATGTTTCTCTATCGGATCATTGAATGGACCGGCGACCTGGCCGATCGCGCCCACAGCGTTGGCAACCGTTTGCAGTTGTTGTTGGCACGTTAGGGGGTTATGCGTGGAAATTCTCAATCAATACGGTCATATTCTGCTGATTCTGGCCTGTGTGTCGGGCTTCTTTATGGCCTGGGGTGTGGGCGCGAACGATGTTGCCAACGCCATGGGTACCTCCGTGGGCTCGCGCGCACTGACGATCAAACAGGCGATCCTGATCGCCATGGTGTTCGAGTTTGCCGGGGCCTACCTGGCCGGCGGGGAGGTTACCGCCACCATCCGCAAAGGGATTATCGACTCGGAGGTCTTTGCCGCGCAGCCCCAGTTGCTGGTGTACGGTATGCTGGCCTCCCTGCTCTCCGCCGGTACCTGGCTGCTGATCGCCAGTGTCCTCGGCTGGCCGGTCTCCACCACCCACTCCATTGTCGGCGCCATTGTCGGCTTCTCCGCGGTGGGCATCTCTTCAGAGGCGGTTGCCTGGGGCAAGGTGGGCAGTATCGTGGCGAGCTGGGTGGTCTCCCCACTGCTGGCCGGCACCATCGCCTTCCTGCTGTTTCGCAGCGTGCAGCGCCTGATCCTGGATACCGAGGATCCCTTCGCCAATGCCAAGCGCTATATCCCCATCTACATGTTTGCCGTGGGCTGGATGATCGCCATGGTCACCCTGACCAAGGGCCTCAAACATGTGTTGAAAGACGCCAACATCCAGTTGAGTTTCATCCAGGATGCGGGTATCGCGGCCCTCGCGGGGCTGGTGGTGATGGGCATCGGCATCGCCATGCTCAAGCGCATCCACCGCGACCGCGCCAGTGAGGTGGGTAACCGCTTTGCCAGTGTGGAGCGGGTCTTCGCCATCCTGATGATATTCACCGCCTGCGCCATGGCCTTCGCCCACGGTTCCAACGATGTCGCCAACGCGGTGGGACCGCTGGCCGCGGTGATCAACACTATCCAGTCCGGCTCGGTCACCGCCAAAGCCACTATGCCTTCGTGGATTCTGTTACTGGGGGGCCTGGGTATCGTGGTGGGCCTCGCCACTTACGGTTTCAAGGTGATGGCCACCATCGGCAGAAAGATTACCGAGCTGACCCCCAGCCGCGGCTTTGCTGCCGAACTGGGTGCCGCCGCCACCGTGGTGCTCGCCTCCGGCACCGGCCTGCCCGTCTCCACCACCCACACCCTGGTGGGGGCGGTGCTCGGAGTGGGCCTGGCACGGGGAATTGGCGCACTCAACCTGCGGATGATCACCACCATCGCCGCCTCCTGGGTTGTGACCCTGCCGGCGGGTGCCGGGATCGCCATTCTGTTTTTCTATTTCTTCAAGGGCCTGTTCGGCTGATCCTGCCGCCTTTTGCCCTGGCGCACGGGGGGGGAGCACCCAGGCTCCCCTTTGTCGCCGCAAACCGCATCAGCACTTTCCCCTTCCCCTCCCCTTGATATTCACCCGATAATTCCGCCCTGGCGCAACCAAACGAGGTTGCCGGGTTTTCACGGACCCGTACCGGCCTGCGGCCGGTGCGATAAGATGAGGATGATCGTGATGGCGACTGTCAGGGTACCCGAGCTAAAAGAACAACTGCGCCAGCTGATTGCCTGCCCCAGCATCAGCTGCACAGATCCGGCGCTGGATATGAGCAACCGCCCCCTGGTAGAGCTGCTGGGCGCCTGGCTGGAAAGCCTGGGTTTCAACGTGGCGCTGATGCCCCTTAAGGGCAGCCCGCACAAAGTCAATATGATTGCCACCCTGGGTGGCTGCGCGGACAGCCACAGCGGCCTGGTATTGTCCGGGCACACCGACACAGTCCCTTTTGACCAGGGGCGCTGGCATTCGGACCCGTTCACATTGCAGGAGCGCGAGAACCGCTTCTATGGGCTCGGCAGCAGTGATATGAAAGGGTTTTTTCCCCTGGCCATTGAGGCGGCCAAATCCTTTCTGGATCAACCCCTGCGCCAGCCCTTGACCATACTCGCCACCGCCGACGAAGAGACCTCCATGGCCGGCGCCCGCGCGCTGGTTGCCGCAGGCCGCCCGCGCGCGGGCTATGCCGTAATCGGCGAACCCACCGGGTTGCGCCCGGTGCGCATGCACAAGGGGGTAATGATGGAGGCCGTGCGCATTACCGGCCGCTCCGGTCACTCGTCCGACCCGGGTCTGGGCGCCAATGCGCTGGAAGCCATGCATACAGTGATCGGCGCGTTACTGGCCCTGCGCAGGGAGTGGCAGCAAAAATACAATCATCCCGGCTTTGCCGTGCCGGTGCCCACCTTGAACCTGGGGTGTATCCACGGCGGCGACAACCCGAACCGTATTTGCGCGGCCACCGAGCTGCAATTTGATGTCCGTCCGCTACCGGGCATGCATCTGGCCGAATTGCGCGCAGAGCTGGGAAAGCGCATACAGGCCTGCGGCGTGCATAGCGGCATCCACATCGAGATGACGTCTCTGTTTCCCGGCACAGAGCCCTTTGAGCAGGATGCCCACTCGGACTTGGTGAAGGCCGCGGAAACACTCTGCGGCCACAGCGCCGACAGTGTTGCCTTTGGCACCGAAGCGCCGTATCTCAAGCGCCTGAATATCGACACCATCGTACTGGGCCCCGGGGATATCGATCAGGCACACCAGCCGGATGAATACCTCGGGCTGGAACGCATAGGGCCGATGACGGAGATACTGCGCGGCCTGATTGCCCGCTTCTGTCTCTGATCGCATACCATGAAGACAGCGGCGGCAGAACGCCAACAGATTTGCCTGCAAATCGCTTAACACGCCAACAGACAGTAGAGTAACCCGGTGAGTGACAATAACGGTTCCCTCAACTGGTTCCGCCACGCGGCGCCCTATATCAACGACCTGCGCGGGCGCACCCTGGTGATCGGGCTACCCGGCGATGCCCTTGAACACGCCAATTTTCGCAATCTGGTACACGACCTGGCACTGCTCGCCAGCCTCGGGGTACGTCTGGCCGTGGTCCACGGTGCCCGTGCGCAGATCAATCGCGCCCTCAGTGAACAGGGTATCGAGAGCCGCTTTCACAGCGGCAATCGCATCACCGACCGGGACAGCCTGGAGGTGATCAAAGCGGCGGTAGGCCGGCTGCGCTTCGATATTGAGGCGGCATTTTCCCAGGGATTACCCGACTCGCCCATGGCCCGTTCCGCCCTGAAAGTGGTCTCGGGCAATTTTGTCACCGCGCGCCCAAGGGGAGTGCTGGATGGCGTTGACCTGCGCTGGACCGGTACAGTGCGGCGCATGGAGGTCAACACTGTGGAGCAGGCCCTGCACCAGGGCGCCCTGGTCCTGCTTTCCCCCCTGGGTACTTCCCTGACCGGCGAAGTGTTTAATCTCAATTACCTGGACCTCGCCGCAGAGGCCGCACGGGTACTGCGCGCCGAGAAACTGGTTCTGTTTCGCGCCCCGACCCAGCTTGCGGTTGAGGGCGAAGTGGTGCACGAAATGAGTCTTGTGCAGGCGGAGCAGGTGGCCGCGCGGGTACACAGCGATACCCTGCGCTGCGCCATTCGCGCCTGTAATGCCGGCACTACCCGCACCCACCTGCTCAGCTACTGCCAGAACGGCGCCCTGATCCAGGAGCTGTTCCGCCGCGAGGGCGCCGGCACCATGATCTACCGGGACAGCTACGAAGTGGTTCGCCGCGCGCGTATCACCGATGTGGGTGGCATTCTCGGTCTGATCAGTCCCTTGGAAAAACAGGGCATTCTGGTGCGCCGCTCGCGGGAGAAACTCGAAGCCGAAATCGCGCACTTTACCCTGGTGGAGGTGGACGGCACCCCGGTGGCCTGCGCTGCGCTCTATCCCATCAGGGACAACGGTAAACACACGGGCGCGGCAGAAATCGCTTGTGTCGCCATACACCCGGCATTTCGCGGTGGTGGACGCGGCGCCAAGCTGATGCGCCATCTGGAGCGCCAGGCACGCGCGGTCAATATCCGTGAACTCTATGTGCTCACCACCCAGACCGAACACTGGTTTATCGAGCAGGGCTTTGCCCAGGCCGACGTTGGCGCGCTGCCCGCTGCGCGCAAATCCCTGTACAACCTCCAGCGCAACTCGCGCATTTTACGCAAGCGCCTGGCGGCGGGCGATCCCGGCTGAGCAACAGAATGCGAAATTTTTATCCTATAAAAAGTGGATAAACTCCAGATATTGCAAAAACATCCCGGCAAAGGCCGGTTTTTGCTAAACTGTCGCTCTGTTTTGCCCAGCTGGAATCTGCATCATGCCCGAGTACCGATCCCGCACTTCCACCGCCGGCCGCAATATGGCCGGCGCCCGTGCCCTGTGGCGCGCCACCGGGATGAAAGACGAAGACTTTCACAAGCCCATCATCGCCATTGCCAACTCCTTCACCCAGTTTGTGCCTGGCCATGTGCATCTGAAAGATATGGGGCAACTGGTGGCGGAGGAAATCGCGCGGGCCGGGGGCGTGGCCAAGGAGTTCAACACCATCGCCGTGGACGACGGCATCGCCATGGGCCACGACGGTATGCTGTACAGCCTGCCCAGCCGCGAGATCATCGCCGACTCGGTGGAATACATGGTCAATGCCCATTGTGCCGATGCCCTGGTGTGCATCTCCAACTGCGACAAGATTACACCGGGCATGCTGATGGCCGCCCTGCGCCTGAATATCCCGGCGATTTTTGTTTCCGGCGGCCCCATGGAAGCCGGCAAAACCAAACTGGCCGAGCACAAACTCGACCTGGTCGATGCCATGGTAATTGCCGCGACCGAGACGGCCACCGATGCCGAGGTTGAGGCCTATGAGCGCTCCGCCTGCCCCACCTGCGGCTCCTGTTCCGGCATGTTTACCGCCAACTCCATGAACTGCCTCACCGAAGCTTTGGGCCTGTCCCTGCCCGGCAACGGCACCCTGCTGGCCACCCACGCGGATCGCAGGGAGCTGTTTCTGCGTGCGGGGCGTGAAATTGTTACCCTGACCCAGCGCTACTATGAACAGGACGACGAGCGCGCCCTGCCCCGTGCGATTGCCAATCGCAGTGCGTTTGCCAATGCCATGGCACTGGACATCGCCATGGGAGGCTCCACCAATACCATCCTGCACCTGCTCGCCGCCGCCCAAGAAGGCGAGATTGACTTTACCCTGGCAGAGATCGACCGCCTTTCCCGCAAGGTGCCACAATTGTGCAAGGTGGCCCCCAACACGCCGAAGTACCATGTTGAGGATGTCCACCGCGCCGGCGGAGTAATGGCCATTCTCGGCCAGTTGGCATCGGCCGGACTCATTGATACCGCCCAACCCACCGTCTACGGCAGCTCTTTACAACAGGCCCTAGAGCAGTGGGACATCTCTCGCACCAACGACAGGGCCGTGCATGACTTCTACCGCGCAGGCCCCGCGGGTATCCCCACCCAAATCGCCTTCAGCCAGGACTGCCGCTGGCAGACTCTGGATAGCGACCGCGTCGGCGGCTGTATCCGCTCGGCAGAACACGCCTATTCTGCCGAGGGCGGCCTGGCGGTGCTATTCGGCAATCTGGCCCCCCACGGCTGTGTGGTGAAAACGTCCGGGGTGGATCCCTCCCTCTGGCGCTTTGAAGGACCCGCCCATGTGGTCGAAAGCCAGGAGGCGGCGGTATCGCGGATTCTGGGCGGGCGGGTGCACAAGGGCGAGGCCCTTATCCTGCGCTACGAGGGCCCCAAAGGCGGTCCGGGTATGCAGGAAATGCTCTACCCCACCAGCTACCTGAAATCCCGGGGGCTGGGGGAACACTGTGCCCTGATTACGGATGGGCGGTTTTCCGGCGGCACCTCCGGTCTCTCTATCGGGCACGTATCGCCGGAGGCCGCCGCCGGGGGCAATATCGCCCTGGTGCGCGACGGCGATCCAATTCGCATCGACATCCCCGCGCGCACTATTACAATCGGTATTGCGGATACGGAGCTGGCGAGGCGCCGGCAGGAAATGGCGCGCCTGGGCAAACAGGCCTGGCAGCCCGTGGAGGAGAGGCCGAGAAAAGTCAGCAAGGCCCTGCGTGCCTACGCCATGCTGGCGACCAGCGCCGACCGCGGCGCTGTGCGGGAAATTGAATAGTGAAAGGCAAAATACAGAAAAAGGCCCCGTCAGCGGGGCCGGTTTTTCCTGCTAATCTGCCATTTTGTAGGTGATACGGTTGCGCACGCCATAGCGCTCCACAGGCTTGCCATCCGCCATCTGGGGCTGGTATTTAAAACGCTCGGCCGCGGCCAGTGCCGAGCGGTTAAATACCCTGGTGGGATTGCCGGTACTGTCGTAGCCCCCCACCACCCGGGCATCGCGTACCGCGCCTGTTTTGGTCACGGTGAATTCCACCACAACGTAACCTTCAATGCCCCTGCGCGCTGCCGCATTGGGATAGCGCGGTAACGGTTTGTACACAGGCACGGGATCCCGCGTTACCGTCAGCGTCGTGTCACTGCTCGGGACAGGAGCCCTTATCGTAATCGCCGTACCCACCTCTGTAGGCGGTATTTCTACAGGGGTTGTGGTTGATTGCAGCGGTGGAGTTTGCGGTTTTACCGGCGGTTCCGTTTTTTCCGTGACGACTTTTTTGTCTTCAATATGTACCGGCTGGATTGACGGCAAATCATCCACCACCGGCGCTTCGAAATCACTGGCAATCAAGCGACTCATCAGAAAAATCAGCCCAAGGGTCATCAAGGCCGCAAAGGCAAACCCTTTCGCATAACCGGCGAGTAGCTGAGGGGGGAAAAATACAGTGCTGGCAATTGGCGGGTAAGCTCTATCCATAACACCTCTCCTATTATTGTTAGGGTGCGAAACCGGCATCCAGAGTGCCGAAAATGGAAAAAGCTGATCAGCTGGCTCTATTAATAGCCTATTGTGTGCATTCAGTAAAGCCCTGTTATCAACAATTTCCACGAAATCGCTGATTGTTCGGTAGCGTAGTTCCTTCAGCAATACGGCACTGCGATGGCTTCGGGTGACAAAGCCATGAATGCCCGGCACGGAAAAATTTCAGCGTTAAGGGCATTGGCGTGCCGGTTTTATTAGCGCCGGTAAATCAAGTTGTGCGAGTGCGCATGCCCCTTACTTAGCACCATAGCTCAAACTATAAGCGCCAAACTATTGAGCAGGCTTTTCAACAGCCTGCCACTGCAAGATCCTTAGGAAGCCCCGACAAGACCCCAAACTACGACCCTTAAATACCTCCATTTCACGCCATTTTCACCCCCTCCCTTTTATCGTTGGCTGACAATAAAACGGAGGGGCAATTATGCATGCTATTAATCTGAAGTCAGTTAGTCACTATTTCCAGTCATCAACAGAGCGAATCGTATTATTTAGGAACTTGTCACTCGATATTCAAGCGGGAAGAAGCTACTCGATAGAAGGGCCTTCTGGAGCCGGCAAGTCCAGCTTGCTGACTCTCATCGCCGGACTGGAGACGCCGAAAGAAGGACAGGTTGATTTTACCCTCGATAACCGAACGGTAACTCAAATCGCTTTACGCAAGCACTCCGGTTTTATTTTCCAACAATTCCACCTACTGCCCGAACTCGATGCATTGAGCAATCTGGCTTTGCCTCTGCGTTTAAAGGGTGACAGGGAGGCTTGTGACAAAGCCCATGTTTGGCTGAAGAAGATAGGAATGGAAAATAGGGCTGCGCATAAACCAACGCAACTGAGTGGAGGGGAACAACAGCGTATTGCCATCGCTCGCGCCTTTATCTCCGACCCGGTTTTCATATTCGCCGATGAACCCACGGGCAATCTGGATGAGAAAACTTCAGCATCCATTGCAGAGTTAATGTTCAATTTCGGCCAAATGGACAAAAAAGCCCTGGTTTTGGTCACTCACAGCAGAGCGCTAGCGGCAAAAGCGGACTATCGTTTTCGGATGGCTGCCGGTGGCTTGGAGCAACTGTAATGATCAGCTTCGAACTCGCCTGGAACTCCTTTTGGCGCGAAAACTCCAACAGTGATAGCCGTCTTATCCTAACCACCCAATTTTTGCTGATATTTTTCCTTCTGACTCTGACGCTGACCAGTGCTTCTGTGCAGCATTATCTTCACGACAATCTTCAGAATTTACTCGGGTCGGATATGGTAATCAGCCGCTATCAGCCTCTTTCGAAAACAGACAAACACTGGCTTGAACATCAGGCCCGAAAAGTCTCAGAAACGCAGTTGTTCGATATTACTCTCACCCATGGCCAGCGCTGGGAAAGGGTACAGTTGAAAGTAGTGGATAATCGCTACCCAGTGCAAGGGCAGTTAGAGATTGGCCTGACTCCGACAGCTCAGCACCACTCTGTCGAGCATGGACCAAAAGCCGGAGAACTTTGGGTAGGCCCCAGATTATTTACCAAGCTCGGGCTTGAGTTAGGGCAATCCGTAACAGTGGGGAAAAGGGAGTTTACTGTAAACCGGGTACTATTTCACGAACCGGATCGAATCCTCGAAGGACACTCCGCTGTTGCGTTGCGAGCCATGGTCAACCGGGAATCACTGCAAGGCATGCCTCTCAATGCCGGCAAAAAACGCTATCGCTATTTGGTTGATGCCCACCCTTCTCAACAACAACAAATCAGCTCGTGGTTTCTCGATAAAATTCCGCACGGGCAGATTATAACCAAAGCAAACAGTCGTCATCCGTTATCAAATCTTTGGAAGAGAGTTGAAAATTTTATCGGTCTTTCTTCAATAATACTTTTTTTTATGGCAGCGATTGCCATCGATTTGGCTGGACGCCGACAATTGAGTCGTCAACAGAGAAAACTTGCCTTGTACATGAGTATGGGGATGGAGATGAAACAGGGTGCCTCTATAGCAATAGGGCAGTGGTTTTTAGGGTTTCTCCTGTCACTTGCAGCAGGAATTGTGTTTGCCTACGCTGCTTCGTACTCAAGTTTACTGTTACTTCAAACTCAATTCCCGGATATAAGGCCAGACTGGTACTGGGTTGAGTTAACACGTGTCATACTGCTGGTTTTTATTCTGTTGTTTGGCTTTCAATTGCCGGGATTGATCAAACTGAAAAAAACCTCCATTGTGTCACTGCTGCAAGCCCACAACGAATCGGCGGATGTATTAGCGCGCACCAGTTGGAATTTTGCCTGTCTAGCGGTGTTGACGGTCTTTTACTCGGATAACGGCACACTGACAGCGATGACCCTGGGTGCCATGTTGTGCGCTTTGATAATAATGATGTTAACCACATGGTTGTTATTGATTTGCGGAGAAAAGCTGACCCGTTACTGGTCGGGATTACTCCCGTTCACCTTCTTCATCATGCGTAAAAGGTTGCTGAGCAAGTCTACTCAGGTGATAGGGTTCGGCTTCTGTTGCACCTTGCTGCTCTTCACACTGATGCTGATGAAGGATATTGGTGTAACACTTGAGGCCAACAGGCGCGTTAACGACGGCAACTTGGTCATTGCCAGGGCCGAGCCAGATCAACTGTCGGCTATCCACCACTGGAGCAAAGAGAGCGGCAGTCGAATTCGCCAAATTAGACCCTATACAAGTGCCCAATTGTTAAAGGTCAATGGTTATCCATTACTGAAATTTTCCCCCGGACCCAGTGAAAGCATGCTGAACTTGAGAAAACCTATTCGACTCAGTTGGTCTGACCAACTGCCAGACAACAACCGAGTTGTCAGCGGCCGCTGGTGGCCTCCGGAGAGTGAAAACTGGAAGCAGATCTCAGTGGAATCCGAAGTCGCCAGCGATTTGGGGTTAAAGCTGGGCGATAAGCTGTCTTTCATGGTGGGGGGTAAGATTTTCGACTTTAGCATGATAGCGACGCATGCATTTAAGCCGGGAAAAGGTTCGGTTACGTTTTGGTTCCAGGTTCCCCAAGTGGCGGTTGACCACCTCCAGCCTGAAGTTGCTTTTATGGGCAGCATGGAATTACCGGAAGACGCCTGGGGGAAACTATCTTCGTTGTGGCGGCATCACCCAACACTGATATTGGTACCGTTAAAGGCGCTTACCGACCGGTTTGATCAGACTCTGGCACTGTTCACAAAGCTGGTGTTGGGTTTCAACGTTATGATTGTAGCTTTGGCGCTCGTTGTCGTGGCGGCCTCGGTAAAAGGGTTTGAAGAAGAGGAGCGCAAAAAGAATGGACTGATATTGAGTATGGGATTAGATAAATTCGATTGCCTGAAACTTAATATATATGAATGGATTATCACTGCCTCAATCGCCGCCGCCGGCGCCATTGGCGGCAACTGGGCGGCAGGTGTGCTTATCTACCAGTCTCAATTTTCCTTAGTTTATCGACCAGATCCAATGTGGATAGCCTCTGTCACACTGGCGACGATCGTTGTGGTGTCTGGTGTGGGCTTATTTTATTATTACGCCCGCTTGCAGTCATCGATTAGTGATTTGTTGGCAGAGTGAACAGATAGTAAAATAATAGTTCTACCCACTGAGCTGCACGGACAACTACTGATCCTCCTCCACTCGTATACTACCGGGTCGGAAGGAAAGAATACCCCTCTCCCAGGACACGCTGTGAATACTTCCTTGTACGCTCGTAATCGGCATCCATGCCTCATACGATCCTGGGAGAGAGGTATTCTTCCCTCCTGCTTTACTAGTAAGTTGGAACCGGTACAGCCGATCTTTTAAAAAGCCGCCTCAGATTTTTGCGCCGTCTTTGCTGTCATCGAAAGAAAGAGATTGGATGGGATCTTCTGCTTGATAACCCTGTTCACTGGCGAAGGCAATTTAGCGGGTTGCCCATGGCAACCCGCTGCCTGTTTGCCGAATTTACCCAGGCAAGAAAAGAGCTTCCGCCTTAAAGCAACCCCTGGGACAGTTCCTGAAAAGCGGCAGCATGCCTGGAGCAAACAGGCAGGCAGACAGTGCCTGCGCGACTGTTAAGGGATTTTTGGAATGCCTGTTTATTCCCGGGTTACTCCCCGCTGTCAGCTCTCCAACAGGAATCGTGCAATGGTGCGCAGGCCGTGGCCCTTGGCACCGGTTGCCCAGAGGTCATTGGCGCTGGGCTGGTAGGAACCGGACAAATCCATATGCACCCAGTTGCGCCCCTCATCCCGCACAAAGCGCGCGAGGAAAGCGGCCGCGGTGGAAGCGCCGGGGCTGCCGTCTGCGCCGATATTGGCAATATCGGCAAAGCCGGAGGGTATCTGCTCCAGATGAGCGCGTTCCAGCGGCAGGCGCCAGGCTTTTTCGTTTTCCTGCGTGGCGGCATCCAGGACCCGCTGCGCCATGCCCGCTTCGAAACTGAATACCGCGTTAAAATCGCGCCCCACCGCCACCTTCGCAGCACCGGTCAGGGTGGCGGCATCCAGCAGCCAGCGCGGCTGTGCCTCGGAGGCCGCAATCAGGCCGTCGGCCAGCACCAAACGCCCTTCCGCATCGGTATTGAGCACCTCAACCGCAACCCCATTTTTATACTGGATAATATCGCCCAGTTTAAAGGCGTGGCCGGAAACCAGATTTTCGGCGCAGCACAGATACAGCTTCACCCGTTTATTCAGGCCGCGGGCAATGGCCAGGGCCAAACCACCGCTCACCATGGCCGCACCGCCCATATCGGATTTCATGGTGGTCATATTGGCCGAGGGCTTGAGACTGTAACCACCGGAGTCGAAGGTAATCCCCTTGCCCACCAGGCAGGTATCCACCGGCGCATCGGACTCGCCGCTGGGGTTGTAATCCAGCTGCAACATCACCGGCTCGCGCACACTGCCACGGCCCACATTGTGGATACCCACAAAACCTTCGCGGAGCAGATCCTCACCGGCGATCATGCGATAGCGCACAGCATTGGGCGCCAGCTTCTGCAGCATCTCCGCGGCGCTCTCCGCCAGAACCCTGGGGGAAACCCCATCCGGTGTGCCATTGGTGATTTCCCGCACCCAGCGCGCGGCGCTTTCACGGGCGGCCAGTTCTTTCCGCTCTCCAGCATCTTCGCTGCCCCAGTCAATCCTGTTGGCGGCCTTCGGGTTGAAATACCCCATCCAGAACGCCCAGCGCCGCTCGATATCCCAGCCCTCACCACTCAGAACAACCGCGCTCACCCCCAGGCCATCCAGGCGTCGCGCCGCGCGCTGCGCTGCAATTAACGCATCGCCTTTGGCCGCGCCGATATGGATTTGCGCCACACTGCCGTCAAAACTGAGCAGTGCAGAGGCCCCCCAGGGCGCCGCCGCCGTACCTTCGACCAACTGAACACGCATTACCTTTGACATACAACCCCTTTTTTTGAAACTCGTGTACCCATTTTTTTGGGGACCCAGTCCGTATTCTAACAGCACATCAAAAATACTCGACGATTGCGCCGTCACCGGGGCGACAGATAAACTGTTGTACGAAAAAACAGACACCGTCAGGAAAAGAAAATCCGCAGGAAAAATGTATGGCTGAAACCTGCCACTACCATACCCTTGTCGACGCATCCTGGCAGTGCCAGCCCTGTCAACGGCAATATTGCAGTGCGTGTATCCCAGGCTCCAGCGCCAATTATCATGGACAGGGTCCGGAGTGTCCGCTGTGTCACAAGCCCCTGACCTATATCGGGGCCAGCAACAGCGCCAGGCCATTCTGGCAGATGGGACTTTTTTACCTAACCTATGCGCTGAAAGCAGGCCCCTTGACCGTGCTGGCGCTGACGGCCGGCGCCAGCCTGTTGATCACCGGTCCGGGGCTGGTGGCGATTGTGGTACTGGTGGCCACGATCGCATTGGTAACCCGCTATAGCCTGCTGGTGATTGAGCGACTGGCCGGCGGACAACTGGCGGCGCCCCCGTTTGAGGACACCCTGGACGGCAACAGCGCTGCGCTGTTTTTAAAAGTGATCGGCATGATCCTGATCGCCGGCTTTGTCGGCTATAAACTGGTGGCCTTAGGCTCCGCAGCAGTGCAGATTTATGCGCTCGCACTCTCTCTTCTGACCCCGGCGGCGATGATTGTACTGGCCCTGGAACACAGCCTGCGCGCCGCCATCAACCCGCTCAAACTACTGCAGTTTACCCTGATTATCGGCTGGCCCTACTGGCTGCTGTGGCTCACTATCACCACCATTTCAGCAGCACCCGGCTTTCTCGTGGCAGCCACCGCAGCCAAATTACCCCTCTGGGCCATAGGGCCGGTAATCGCTGCCAGTACCACTTACTTCACCATCGTGACCAGTGCCATGATGGGGTACATCTGTCTGTCTCGGCAGCAACAGCTGGGTATCCACGCCGACCCCGATGAGGACAGCACCTATTTAGAGGAGGCGGCATTCAAGCGCGCGCGCATCCTGGCGGAAGCGCAGATACTGATGCGCGAATCCGATTTCAAATCCGCGCGCCAAGCCCTGGTGGAAGGGTTGCGCCGCTATCCCAATGACGAGGCCCTCAACGAACGCTACTATCGTTTGCTGTTGGCAGCCGGGGACAAAAAAGCCCTGCGGGAACTGGGCCCACACCTGCTGGACACCTTTGTGCACATCAACCGGGCCCATAAAGCTGCAGAGCTGTTTCTGGCCACCGAGCCCGCGCCCCCGATTCAAAAGCCGGCACTGCGCCATGCCCTGGCCCAGGAGCTTTACCAGCGGCACCAGTATCCGTTGGCAGCCCGCTTGCTGAATAATCTGCACAGGGAAAACTATGCGCATCTGGACGCCGCCTATCTGCTGCTGGCGCAGATATACATGGACGGCCTCAACCGCGAGGACCTGGCCAGAAAGCTGTTGCAGTTTGTGCGAGAGAAATTCCCCCACAGCCCGCTGCGCGCACAGGCAGAGACCTTGTGGCAGGTGTTGAACAGCGTCCAAGCCAGCGGCTGATCTGACCACTACACCGCACGCTTGCGATTTGGGTTCGCCATTACCAATGCTTCAGGGCCCGGTTGCAAAGATACAGGCAGCGGGCAAAACCGTTGTAGGCTTTGTTAAGGCACCAGCGCAGGCCGGGTGTCTTGGATACCCGCGCCTTCCACTGCTCATCGGGCGAATTTTCCCAGATGGCAATCAATGCCTCATAACCCACCCGCAGCTTGCCATCGGCATCCACCAGGTGCAGTCGCTCGCGCACAAATTCCAGATCCAGATTCATCACTTTTGCTCTGTCGTTATCCAGATGCACATCTTCCCAAACCACGGCGCACACTGTGGATTTCCTTTTTTGCGCAGTGATGCCCGCGTTGCACACCGGGCAGGCGGAGTTGTAGAGCACACGAATTTTGGCAGCCATAGCAGCTCACAGCAGGGGGTGGTTATTCACAGCAACAATACCGTCATTTACCGGGGATCGGCGATATCCCCCAGATTCACCAGTTCCCAGGGCAGACCCCGGTTACGGTAAAGCCGCTTCCCTTTATTGGGATAATCGCAAACATCATGGTCCAGGCGCTGACCGGCAACGATGCATCTCGGGACTCCGTCGCCGGTGTTTTTCATGGTGTGCGGCAGACCACCCGCCGGATAACCGATAAAATCCCCTTCCGCAACGGAATATTTTTCCTCGCCAATTTGAACCTCGGCTATCCCCTGCAAAATATACACACATTCGTCTTCAAATTTGTGGCGGTGAAATTCGGTGGATTCGCACCCCGGCTCTATTTCAATCCTATGAAAACCGAAACCGGTGATGCCGGTGCGGTCGCCAAGGGACTGATTGCGGCGCACCGCATTGGGGTTGAGGAAGTGCACCTTGCGCTCCGCAGCCATTTCCAGGATTTCCTGCTTCTTCAAAATCGGCTTGTGCATATTTCCCCCTTGTTTGCCCATGCCGGCAAAGCCACACGGCATTGAGACTGTGTCATCAATCCAACCTCTTGCGCACCGCAGAGGCACTAGTCCCAATCAGGCCGTTTCGGACACCTGCATATTGTCGGTTAATCTCTTTATCTCGCGGGCACGCCCCTCCTCCCCCATGCGCCGGTAGTAATTCACCAGGCGCATACCCAGCTTGGGTATCAGCGGGTGCTTTACATTCTGCGAGGCCAGGCGACACAGGAGCGCTTCCAGCCAGGGCCAGTCCCCGGCTTCAGCGGCGCGGCGCGCCAGCAGCAGGCAGGCTTTGGCGGTGAGTGCGCGGGGATTTGCGGTTGCCTGCAAGTAGCGGCGATAACCTGCGGCAAGCATAGATACTTCAATTTCCGGATTGGCCGCCAGGGCGAAAAGGGCGAGGTTGGCGCGGTGGAACGCCTCGCTGTCCGGGGTCATCGCGGTCAATTCAATAGTGCGCTCAACCAACGCCAGGTTGTGCGGGTACTGGCGCACGGCAGCCGCGGCTGCCGCGGCCGCCTCAACCAGCTTGCCCTCCTCCTGGAAGCGGTCAATCCGCGCCAGGGCGCTTCTCTGTGGCGAGGGCAGTGCATCCGCCCCCTCCTCTGGCAGGGCCTGTACCGGCGGACGCCGGTAAAGCAGCAGCAGGGCCAGGGCAAACCCCGCCAGCAGGCCTCCGGTATGGGCCCAGTAGGCAATACCGGCATCGCCGTAGAAGTAGCCGAACATTTCCTTGCCCAGCCACAGGGGCAGCACCAGCAGCGCCGGTGCACTGAACTCTCCGAACACAAAGCCGAGCGTGTAGAAAAAGCGCAGGCGTCGCACGCCATAGATGGCCACAAACATCCCCATAATCGCCGACACGGCCCCGGAGGCGCCCACCATCGGCACATGGCTGCCCGATTCCACCAGCATATGCAAACCCGCCGCGGCCAGACCGCCAAGCAGGTAGAGGGCAAAAAACCAGCCCCCTCCCAGTGCCAGCTCCACCGCCAGGCCGAACAACAGCAGGAATACCATATTGCCGATCAGGTGATCCCAACTGCCGTGCAGGAACATATGGCCAAATAGCCCGGCAGGGCTGGGCTCCGCCGGTGTCAGGCCCAGGGCCAGGCTGCTTATGCGGCCACGCAGCTCGGCAAAACGCTGGCGTTGCTGCAGCCACAGGGTCTGGTCCGCCGCCTCCAGCCTGGGCAACAACCACCGGTGGAATTCCGGGTTCCACAACAGTTCGCGATAGACGAACTCCTCGCCCTCCGCCCCCACCTGCAGGCGCCACTCGGGGTGCATCTCATCCACGTATACCAGGAAACGCTGCTCCTCCAGGCCGGGCAGGTCACTGCTGAAGTAGTATTCCTCGGCCTGACGCCAGCGGGCCTCATCACCGCTCTGATAGCCGATAAACATCAGCAGATTGAGAAGAATCAATGCGAAACACACCAGTGGGGGGCGGCGCCAGTCCGGTTTGTTTTGAATGGGGATAATCAGCACGGGCGTTTCCTTATTGTTATTGCACGCGCGCCCGGTAGCAAACCGCAGCAATAGGGATAACTTGAATGGGGCCATTATGCAGGCCGCCTGCCCGGAAAATACTACGTTTGTCCGCTGGAACTCAATAACTGTCGAGCGCCGCTGGCTGGCAAAACGCTGGTGCTGCCCACTTTCACCACCACAAACTCGTCCAGGTTATCCACTTGGCGATTGCGGTGTTGTCGCTGCTCCAGGCCACACTGGCAGTCATGTCGAGAGTGTTGCCATCACTGAACTTGGCCAGGGCCATATATTGCTGTGTATCACCCGGCGCCAGATACAAACTGCGCGCAGCGTTTTCTACGGGAACTATTTGGATGGATACCAGGCTGAGGGCCTGATTATTATTGAAGTCACAACCTGCCAGAATGGCGCCGAGCACAATAATTAAAAAAGCCTTAAAGGCATTTCCCTAAGTTCCGTTGCGCCAAATTAAAAAATAAGGTGCCAAACCACTCCCTGACTCGGGCTTTACAAACTTTTTTATCGAACAAATGCCCCAACAAGGGCGCAGATTTATGGCCTACCGATGCTGTGAATGGCAACACTCTGATTATCACTATTGTTTGATTAACAGTCTCAATGGAAATGAAGCAAAACACACGAATGGATTTCTTTTGAACGAGAGTATAAGGATTCAGGAATTACACAACAGTTTTTAAACCCGACAATATGGCACCAGCCAACCGCGCACTGCACTGACCGTGCTGTAAATTGCATTCCGTGATAGAGCAGCGATTACGGATTGAGCAACGTGGAGGTCCCTGGCGGGCAACGCTATTAACGTCGATGGACCCAGCCCAAACGGACCGGTGAATAACTGGCGTAATTAAGCACGAGGCCCAAGAACCCCAGCTCTGGTAGTTTCCGTCAAGATCGCATAGAGCCCTTGGCTATCTCCCATTATCTTTCAGGATCAGGCCTCCCTGGCTGCTGAAGAGATTACCCCAAGGAGGCCAGCGCAGGAAAAACACAAGCCCTGTAAATTTCAATAACATCGTGCATTGCACATGCAATAGATACTTGCAGGGCCTGTAGAGATTGCGGCGGTCCCTCGCCAGTGTTTGCAATCCAGCCAAACGTTCTATGACACAATCACAATAGACCCGACAACCCGTTAGATTGCCGGCTTGGTGGGCTTTGCAGGCCTTTTTTTACCAGCATTCAGGGCTACTTGAGTCACTTGAGTCGGTGGCTGTTCTAACTCCAGCCTGATCAAGGCTTAGGGTTTTACAACGCTTATCCCCTGCCTGGGGAGTACCCGACACCGCGGTTGCGGTGAGCGCAAATGTTGTCGGCGTCAGAACCCCGGCAATGGAATAATAGCCATGCTCAGATTCAATTGTCTTGTTGTTAGTTATCGCTCCAGCTACGGTGCAGGCATCATTATTGTAGGCACTGTAAGCCGTAAAGCAGCGCTGAAGCCGCTGTGCCACATCGTTCAGGACCACCTTGGCCTCTGCACGATTGCTTTTTCGCACCGACTCCATATAGGAGGGGTAGGCAATGGCAGCGATAATACCAATAATGGCGACGACCACCATGACTTCTATCAGGGTGAAGCCCAAATGCCCATGAACGGTTCGTTTTTTCATGTTATTCCTTTTTTACCGTATCCGCTTCCAGGACATACGGGTTGCACCGCCAAACAAAGTACCACCGGGGAGGTCAACACTACCGGAAGTGTCCACACTCGGTAAATAAACCTTCTTACCGTCAAGGATAATCTCTGAGAAACTGATTATTGCGCTCTCGTTTTTCTTACCCGACTCTCCAAGAATGGATTCATTGGCATAGCGCTGGTCGCCAAAGGCAATGAGTTCCATGGTCCAGCCCGAGGCACCAAAAGCACAGGGGTCCTCCGAGGTGATCAATGTCGGGAAAATCAGTCTGTCGTAAATCAGCAGGGGCTTACTGATCACCCGCTCTCCGGTAATATCCGATGACGTAAGGTTAAAGTCCAGGAACCAGCCTGATTTATTTCCCCACCAGCTTGTGTCAGCATCACGGGTGATGGTTCGGGAACTGCCATGCTCAACAATTGTTTTTTCCATCAGCGTGCTTCTGTCCGTCGTCGTAATCGGCTCATTTTTATCCACTATGCCGTAAAAACTGTTGACTACACTCCCCGCCGCATTGTCACTTTGGCTCAAATAACTCCCGGTACCAAAGTACACCATCAATGCTCCCTGCACTGCCGGATTTGGCCCCAGGGTCGCCGCCGCTGTAATCGGCTGGACACGTCCATTGGGGTCCCTGGCGGTAAATAGTGGGGAGTTGCCAAAAGCACTGCCCCAGTCTGTGACCGCACCACCGAGGTCGAATTTCCACATGTTCCCGAGGAGGTCACCGGCATAGGCCCCTTTCACAATACCCATACTATTAATCAGCAGAGACGGGGTTGTCATACCGTTTTGTACACTCCCATTGGTTGGCAACACGCGGATATCGCGGGGATTGGCCAAATCCACAATAACCAGCGCGGCCTTGTTATTACTGGAGTTATAGCCATTGCCGAATATCAACTTCCAACCATCCAACGTTGGCGCAATCAAAGGCTTACCGACAATATTGCCAATATCCGCATGGGTACCATCGAGCTCAAACAGCACTCTGGGGCTACCCGGATCCGTGACATCCAGGGCAAATAATCCCTTAGCGCCGGCACCGTAAGTCCCTACCAACACATTGACCCATTTGGAGTTAAAGTAAGCATCACTGATATAAAGGGGCCCATCAACCAGGTATTGGTGCTGATTGTCCGGTGTGCCATAGTCGCTCGCCGCCAGAGTGGAAAATTTCGGATAGGCGCCGTTGGGTACATAGGCAAAAATCTCTCTCCCCGTATCTGCGTTAAAACCATGCAGCATGCCGTCATTGGCACTGACGTAGAGTACCTGGGTACGCTCTTCCTTTTTATCAGCATGGTAAGTGGCATAGGTATCGCCCCCCAGTTGGGGAGGCAATGCGGCATAATAAAATTCCCGATCACCCGCCAGGGCCGGACTCGCATTGACCACATCCCCCAGTAGAGTGGACCGGGTACGCAGGCCGGCAACCGTTTCCCCCCGCACCCAGTCCAGTCGATCTTTACCGGTTTGTTCGTCATCGGGCCCAATCAGCGCGGTTTTCTGGGCGGTGGTCAGATTGCCCCAGTGAAACTCAACTGTACCCGAGTCCGTATAAGTCAGGATTTTACGGCCGGTGGCTGGGATTTTTCCCGAATCCGAGGTACTCCACAGAAAGGTATTTGCCAGTGTGCCATCTTCCTTGAGCCTGATTGCCCGCACTTCCCCACTCCAGTCATTGGAATCGAACAAAGCCTGGAAAATTGCCGTATCCGTGCCCAGGCGGGTGGAGTTGGCGGCAACCGAAGAGGCGGATCCCTGCCTGCCGCTGATTTCACTCAATACGTTTGAGAGTTGTTGAGAAAAAGTGGTTGCATCACTGGCGCTGTAGAATCCCCCGTGGCTGTTGACGGAGGCGTGCAGCAGGTCATCCAGTTTTGCCGAGTTGCTTCCATCCCTTGGATTGGGCCAGGCTATGGGGGTTTTGTCCTCGATTGCCTTGAATGCACCCTCGGGATCCACACTGCCGGTCACCCCCAGACCGACACCGAAGGTCACCATATGCTGCCAAGTCGCTGGATCTTTCAGGGTTGCTACTTTGTTGTCCAGATCCGTGTGTAAATCGTTTTCCCAATACTCCATGGCAATATCTGCCAGTGTATTGGAACGGGCATCATTAAAGGGTGCACCATTGTCACCGTCAACATTGCCAAAGCCGGAAACGCTCGAATAATCGCTGCCATACCCATCGGTCATCAGGATTGTATAACTTGCCCGGCAGGCCACCTGCGCCCCGGCAGCATTCGTGCCGGGCCTGGTTGCCCAGGGGCCCCGGCTGTCTTTACGGCTATAGTAGTTACCGGCGCTGCGCAATGCTCCCAAAAGGGGGGTGCCCTTATTCGGTATATCGCTTTCGTACAAATTGTCGAAAAAGTCCTCGCGATCCTGGCCGGAAAAAGTCCGAACGCCACTGATTATTGTACTTGTGCGTTTACCATCGACATCTCTACTACCTGCATTCAAGGTACCAAACCCCACACGCAACTCACCGCCCTGGGAGGCAAAGGCCCGGCCGACACCGGCACGGGCAAGCAGTCCACGGGAGCGGTAATAGCTGTACCAGTTGGCAAAATTCTGTATTTCCTCCTGATAGGTGCAGGCTGCGGGCTTTGCGCAATCGGACCGCTTGGTACCGCCGGGATAGGTGCGCCCGGGTTTTATTTCAATACGGGTATACCTGGCGGGATCGAATACACTGCCACTGCCATTGTATTGAAAATAGGTGGCCGGAAAAAATGTCACATCGCCATTTCTACATGCATGCCATTCTTCTGAATCCTTAACTGCCCGATTCCTTAACCAGCAGCGCGCAGATTGGGTATTGTAGCTTTTCAGATTTCTCCAACCCTTAGTAGGATTGACCGGATTGTGATAGGCCCTTTGGGGAAGAGCTGCGGGCCAGGAGGTGCCATCCTCCCTGGCCCAGGGATCATAACGCTGGGCCGGGTTGTAATAGGTTTTATTATTCTGTGACGAACGATAATAAGCAGCCCATTTATTGCCCTGCTCAAACCGAGGCATCGCTTGATCCCCACCCTGCCAGTAATCACAGCTACGGGTTTGGTTTTTTGCGTAGGGACAATCCCCGTTGGGGTACACATAGGCCACTCTGTCGAGGTTATTAAAGTAATTGACCCCTGCCGAGGGGGTCACCTCGAACTGCATCGATCCGGAGTCGTCCAGGATAAACATAATATTGGGGTCGGCACCGGTTCTCAGGAACAGGGGCTGTTGCGATAGCGGCACAGACAGCGCGCTGTGAACAGTGGCCAGACCAAGCAGACCACCAAGCAGCGCAACACCGTTTTTTCTTAGCGTTTTTCTATTCAACATAATAAGTCCAGCCATCAATACTCAGGGTCTATAAGTGGATTGCAATATGACGACAGCATTTTCTGTACCGCCCACCCCCCGGCTGGTTATCCGGTATGTGGGCGTTGGTTGCAGTTTGCCCAGACTTTCCATATCAATACCACTGCCATCTGCGCTGCTGTTGGGCAGTTGTGGAGTCACCCGCTCAATCACATAGACCGGCTGTTTGGCCACCTCTTGAAGCCCCAGGTTTGTTGAGATGGAAGCCCCCTCCCAGGTATACCCCAGCCAGAAGCCGCTGTTGGTTGCCCCCGCCATATCCTCCACCTGCCCTGCGGTATTGCCGTCAAAAGTCATGGTTTTGAATGTGGTGGATACACTGCTTTCCCCCGCTCGCAGAGCCGCTTCCGCGGCTTGGAAGGCCAGTTGTCGGTCGCGCATATTGCCCGCCATCAACTCCTGCATACCACTGCCGCGCATCGCTGCCAGGCCGATAAATGTCATCAACAGCAGGATGATCAGGCCCACCAGCAAGGTGGCCCCGCGCTGCGGGTGCAGCGTTGAAAAAGTGGATGATCGCTGCATAGTAAGAAGCCTCCATTCAGGGTAAAAGACCGCGAATTGCCACGGTCGTGCTAAACACCTGCCGCAGGCGCCGGTCACCGGGATCATCTACCGGAACACCATTGAACGTGTATCCCTGCGGCTCCTGCAAGACATTGTCCTCTGTACTGGCCACTAGCAGCTCCAACCGTACGCTGGACACGCCTCCCCACTGGTCCGCCGCTACCTGGTGCGCCGGGCGATAGGTATCCGGCGCTCCGTTACTGTCCGTATCCAGGCCATAAGTCAGTTGCATATCTTCAACCCCTTGCAATAACTCCTGAGCATCATCGTTGACTTGCCTGAACAGGCTCGGGTTATTAGAGGTACCATTGGCGATATAGTAAAAAATATTTTGGACCGTCAGTATCTGTGCATCCTCACCAAAATTCTGCCCCTCATCGATATCTTCCCCACCCCAGGTTGCAATCCGGTTTCCCGGATCAAACAAGTTGTCGTCCGTGTGTTGGACTCCGATCTCGGCACTGGCGGCGGAGCCGGTAAACCCGGTGGCCTGAAAAACCCGCACACTGTCGCAACTCGCCACTGCCAGAATGTCCCCTGCACAGAGGCCGCTGTACTTATCTGTCTTATTTGTGCCGTTGCTACAGCCATCCGTCTCAATACCGGTATTTTCTATAAACAGCTGGGTTGGGTCATTGAGGCGGGCGATGCCCACATTGCGGCCGCTGGCACTGCGGATTAAAAGTGCATCGGTCCCTGCCAGCATTTTGTCTGGATATCCGGCTTTCACTTCCGAGGCATCCTTGCCGTCCAATGCCACTTTGTAGTTATATTCCCGTACGGCCGCAGTTTGCTGCTTGAGGTAGTTGTTAAAAATAGTTTTTTTCAAACTGAATGAAGTTACATTCAAACATCCCATATGGCCGGCCATACGAATGTCTTCACTCATAAAATCCATTGCCAGACGGCCGGTTTCCTGAACCCGGGACATGGCCTGCTGGGTGGTAAAAGTCAATTTGCTGGATAAAAAAAGCTGTACCACCCCCGCCATCAGTACCAGGCCAACGGTGATGGAAACCATCAGTTCTACCAGGGAAATGCCCCGTTGCTTAAACATACCCGCCCCTCTAGATCCGCGTCATATACTGAAACCTGCTCACCTCGCCATCGCCATCCGCACCGGTGGCATCCTGCTCCCCCCACTGAATTGTTACCGTGCAAACACCCGCTGCATCGCATTCAATGCCACCGGTTCCCGCCGGCAACCGCTCTGCAAGCAGCCCCCGCCACTGCGCCAAATCCCTGTTGACCAGATTGCCGGATGTGGTGGGCGCCTTGGCATCCACCGCTAAATCGTAAGCGGCCCTCTGATTGCGATTTGCCCGGATGCGGTCGAATAAATCATAAGCCAGCACATTGGCCTGGGAACGCATATAAGCACTGTGGTTATACTGCAAGGCGCGGTTTTGCAGGGCGGCCAAACCCAGCAGGGAAGTCGACAGGATCAATACCGTGACCATCACCTCAATTAAGCCAGCGCCCCGTTGGCCAGTGAGCAGTTTCATATTTTCCTCTCTAGCAGTCCGATTTCGCGACTGAAATTACCCCTGCACCACCAATCGTGATGTCGCGCGCGCTCCTCCCGGTACAGTCGGATATTTTTGACTCGAACCCCACTGGGACAAAGCGCCCCAAAGCACCCAATCCGGTAAAGCGGATAAACCGCACCGCCCCTCCCTGCTCGTCGTCGACGGTAATTGCGGCTTTGTCATGCTCTATCTCCTTGACCCTAAGCACCTGCCCTACAATAGGCGCTGCACCATCCGAGGCCGCGGCATCCACAAATACAATCCAGCCACTGGACCAGGTATTCGCCGCTGTACAGCCTGTACCGTTATCACTTGCACAGATAGATACCCGGGCGCCGCGCTTCACCGCTTCGCTGCGGGTAAAGTTCAAGGCATTGGTCAATGCTTCCGACAAAGCCACAGAGCGGTTATTGTTGATCATGTCTGTAAAGCTGGGCACCGCAACGGTAATCAAAATGGCCAGGACGGCCAGGGTTACCATTAGTTCAATCAGGGTAAACCCCGCCTGCGGGCTGCGCGCCTTGGGTCTGTTACCGCCTTTCTGATACTGCATTTTTTCTTCCGCCCAGTGAACAAAACCAGGGTTTAGTTTGCTGCCAGTTGCCTGGATACACGGCCATCGCAACGATATAGTGGGAAAATTAGCACGCCGCGCCGCACCCGCTCCATTGCGGGCCGACCAGCGGTGCGTTCAACGGATTCAATGGTTTTTAAGTTGAGACCTGTGTCAAAAAACCCGGAGAAGGGGCATGACTCGACAGGGCTTTACACTACTCGAACTATTAACCACCCTTACCGTCCTATCCATGCTCTTATTGATAGGGCTGCCAGGTTTTACCCAATGGATCCACAGCACCCGGCTGGAGGCTGCGACCGAAGCGCTCCTTGCTGGTGTACAACTGACACGCTCCAGTGCCGTTATGCGTAACCAGCGGGTAACCATGCGCAATCCGGGCAACTGGGCGTCAGGGTGGGAGGTCTTTGTCGACTTGGACAATAACGGCGCGCGCGGCGGTGGAGAACCACTCATCGTGAGCCGTGGCGCACAGGCGGGCATTCGCGTAATCGCAAACAGACCGGTCAGGGATTACATTTCCTTTGTGGGCACCGGTGAGAGCCGTCTCGCAGGCGCGCCACTGGGCGGCTTTCAGGCCGGCACCCTGCATGTTTGCGCCCTTGACGGCGACAGCGGTTACGCGCTGATTTTAGCGCCTGGCGGGCGTATGAGAATGGAAAAGGCCGGTGCGGAGCCTTGCGCCTGATTCTGTCACCAAAATCGGCCGCGTGAATGGAATTGCCGCCTCAGCGCAACGCCTTCGGCAGGGAAAAACGGATATTCTCCTCGCGCCCATGCATCTCTTGCGGCGCGTTGGCACCCAGCTGCTGCAGTCTGGTGATTACTGCCTGCACCAGCACCTCGGGGGCGGAGGCGCCGGCGGTGATTCCGATGGATTGCTTTCCCGCCAGCCAGCCGGCAACGATATCCCCGGCACCGTCGATCAGCTTGGCATCGGCACCGCAGCGCTGGGCCAGTTCCCGCAGGCGGTTGGAGTTGGAGCTGTTGGGGCTGCCCACCACCAGTACCAGGTCGCATTCCAGCGCCAGCTGTTTGACCGCATCCTGGCGGTTCTGGGTGGCATAGCAGATATCGTCTTTGCGCGGCCCGCGAATATTGGGAAAACGCGCCCGCAGCGCATCGATCACCCGCAGGGTATCATCCATGGACAGCGTGGTCTGGGTGACATAAGCGAGATTATCTTCGTCCTTGACCTGCAACCTGGCCACGTCCCCCGCATCCTCCACCAGATAGATGGCACCGCCGCCGGCGCTGTTGTACTGCCCCATGGTGCCCTCCACCTCCGGGTGCCCGGCATGGCCAATCAGTACACACTCCGTGTCGTCGCCGCTGAATTTGCTGACCTCAATATGTACCTTGGTAACCAGGGGGCAGGTGGCGTCGAAGACGCGCAGGCCGCGCCGGTCCGCCTCGCGCTGCACGGCCTTGGACACACCGTGGGCACTGAAGATAACAATCACACCCTCGGGCACTTCCGACAGCTCGTCCACAAACACGGCGCCGCGCTTGCGCAGACTTTCCACCACGAACTTGTTGTGCACCACTTCATGTCGCACATAGATAGGCGCACCAAACACATCCAGGGCACGATTCACGATATCGATCGCGCGATCGACGCCGGCACAGAAACCGCGGGGATTGGCCAGTCGGATTTGCATCTTTATTGCTGTACTCCGGTTGCGCGTTATGGATGGATTCAATCCTATTGAATCGAATCCACTGCAATGATCTTTACGTGAAAGTTCAATGTCTGCCCGGCCAGGGGGTGGTTGAAATCGACGGTAACCTCGTCTTCACCAACCGCGCGGATCACGCCGGGCAATTCGCCGCTGCCATTGTCGAAGGACACCACCAAGCCCTCTTCCAGCACAATATCCGGAGAGAAACTGTCGCGGCGCACGGTTTGCACATTGGCGGGATTGCGCTGGCCAAAGCCCAGCTCCGGGGGAATTTCAATTTCAGCCTCATCGCCGCTTGCAAGGCCGAACAGGGCCTTTTCAAACCCCGGCAGCAGGCTGCCATCGCCGACACTAAAGGCGGCGGGATCCCCTTTAAAGGTGGTATCCACCTCTGTGCCATCTTCCAGCTTCAGGCTGAAGTGCAGGGTGACACGGCTGTGCTCGCCGATAACGCCATTACTCATAACTGGTTAAACTTCCGCGTTATTTTTGGCTTTTCCACGGTCTTTTTCCGCAAAAAAGACCAGTTCAATGACCAGCATGGCCGCGCCGATACTGATACCCATATCCGCCACATTAAACACCGGAAAATGCCAGTTGCCGTAGTACACGGAAATAAAATCCCGCACATACCCCAGCAGGATACGATCCCAGAGGTTGCCGAGAGCGCCGCCCAGTATCAGTGCCAGGGCACAGGATTCCCAGCGCTTTACGGCGGGCAGGCGCCATAACCAGATACAGACGACAATACTGAAACCGAGCGCTATAGCGCCAAAAAACCAACGCTGCCAGCCACCGGCATCGGCGAGGAAACTGAAGGCGGCGCCGTAGTTTTCCGCATAGGTAAACTGCAACAGCCCCGGCACAATGTGTAGCACCGGACCCTGCATAAACCTGTCCACAGCCCACACCTTGGTGGCTACGTCGAGGACCACTAGCGCCAGCGCCAGCCAGTACCAGCGCCAGGGATGGCCCAGAAGAAAATTGGCATTAGGCATAGTGCCTCACCTCACCTTCGCCCACCAGGTTCTCTACACAACGCGCACAGATATCCGCGTATGTGCTGTTTTCCCCCACATCCGCGCGGTAGTGCCAGCAGCGCGCGCACTTGGGATGATCCACTTTACGCACGCTCACCTTGAGGCCCGCCATCTCGGTGGCCTCAGCGCCGGCGGCATCGCTGAGCAGCTGTACGGAAGTGGAGGAGCAGATCAATACAAAGCGCAGCTCCTCTTCCAGCGCCAGCAGTTGTTCGCGCAGTTTATCGCTGGCAAACAGGGTCACGGCAGCCTGCAGTGAACCGCCAATCACGCCCGCCGTGCGCTGCGCCTCCAATACCTTGTTGACCGCAGTTTTCACTGCGGCAATGGCTGTCCAGTAGTCCGGACCCATATCGTTCCCCGCCGGTAGCCTGGGCAGTGGATACCATTCTTCGAGGAATACACTGTCCGATTTGGCCCCGGGAATAAACTGCCACAGTTCTTCTGCTGTAAAACTCAGAATAGGCGCAATCCAGCGTACAAAGGCCTGCACAATATGATACAGGGCCGTCTGCGCCGAGCGGCGTGCCGCGCTGTCCGCTCGGGTGGTGTACTGACGATCCTTGATGATATCCAGGTAAAACCCCCCCATTTCCACCACACAGAAGTTGTGCAATTTCTGGTAGATCTGATGGAACTGGTAGTTGTCATAGGCGGCCAGAACCTCATCCTGCAGGCGCGCGGCCTTGTCCAGTGCCCAGCGATCCAGCGCCAACAGCGCGTCTTCAGGCAGCAGGTCCCTATCCGGGTCAAAACCCGTCAGGTTGGACAGAAAAAAGCGCGCCGTGTTGCGCAGGCGGCGGTAGGAGTCCGCTGTGCGCTTGATAATCTCCTCACTGACCGCCATCTCACCGTTGAAATCGGTCGCCGACACCCACAGGCGCAATACATCCGCACCGAGTTTGTTAATCACATCCAAAGGGGCGACGGTGTTGCCGATCGATTTCGACATTTTGCGGCCCTCGGCATCCACGGTAAAGCCGTGGGTCAGCACCTGTCGGTAGGGGGCACAATGATTGATGGCAATGGACGTCTTCAGGGAGGACTGGAACCAGCCCCGGTGCTGGTCGGACCCCTCCAGGTACAGATCCGCGGGGAAGCGCAGGTCTTCGCGGCGCTCGAGCACCGCGTAGTGGGTCACACCGGCGTCAAACCAAACATCCAGGGTATCGGTCACCTTTTCGTACTGGTCCGCCTCATCACCGAGAAATTCGCGCGGGTCCAGTTCGAACCACACGCCCATGCCCTGGGCGTCGACCCGCTCGGCCACTTGATCCATCAGCGCCGGAGTGTCCGGGTGGATTTCGCGGGTTTCCTTGTGCATAAATAGGGCGATGGGTACGCCCCAGGTACGCTGGCGCGAAATGCACCAATCCGGACTGTCGTCCAGCATAGCGTCAATACGGGCTTTCCCCCAGCCGGGAACCCACTGCACCTGATCGGCCGCTTTCTCGGCCTGCTCAAGCAGATCGCTCTGCTGCATGCTGATAAACCACTGGGGGGTCGCGCGGTAAATCAGCGGCGTCTTGGTGCGCCAACAATGCGGATAACTGTGCTCCAGCTTGCCCCGGTGCAACAGTCGTCCGCGCGCTTGCAGCAGGTCGACAATCCTGTCGTCCACCTTGTACACATGCTCGCCGGCAAACAGTGGCACCCCATCCCGGTATACCCCGTGGTCGTCGATGTAGTTGAGGGTGTCGATACCGTAGCGCCTGCCCACCTGGAAGTCGTCCGGGCCGTGATCCGGAGCCGTGTGTACACAACCGGTACCCGCCTCTGTGGTGACGTGATCACCAAGGGCGATCGGCAGCAGCTTGTCGTAAAAGGGGTGGTGCACTTTCAGGTGCTCCAGCGCAGCACCGCGGATTTGCCCGACCACTTCACCGGCAAGACCCACACGGGCCAAAACGGCCTCTTTCAGTGCTTCGGCCACCAGCAGACGGCCCTCGCCGGTCTGCACGACCACATACTCCAGTTCGGCATTGACGGAAACCGCCTGGCTCGCAGGCAGGGTCCAGGGGGTTGTGGTCCAGATCACGACCGACAGGGGGCCGTCCCCCGCATGGCCGCCGGCGGCATCGGCAATGGCCAATGCGGTCTCTTCGGTGACCGGATAGCAGACATCGATGGAGTAGGAGACTTTATCCAGATACTCGACTTCCGCTTCCGCCAGGGCAGAAGCGCCCACCACACTCCAGTACACCGGTTTGAACCCGCGCGCCAGGTGGCCATTTTTTACCACGCGCCCGAGCGCGCGGATAATGTCCCCCTCAAACTGGTAATCCATGGTGCGGTAGGGGTGCTCCCAATCACCGAGCACCCCCAGGCGCTTAAAATCCTTCTTCTGTCCCTCTACCTGCTTGGCGGCATAATCGCGGCATTTCTGCCGGAAGGTTTTGGTGTCCACCTTGGTGCCAGCCTTGCCGATCTTCTTCTCCACCCGGTGCTCGATGGGCAGGCCGTGGCAGTCCCAACCAGGCACGTAAGGCGCATCAAAGCCACTCAGGGTTTTCGACTTGACGATGATATCCTTGAGGATCTTGTTGAGAGCATGGCCAATGTGAATATCGCCATTGGCGTAGGGCGGGCCATCGTGCAGGATAAACTGCTCGCGCCCGGCACGGGCTGTGCGGATTTTTTCGTAGAGCTTTGTTTCCTGCCATTGCTTCAGAATCGCCGGCTCGCGCTGCGGCAGATTGCCGCGCATGGGGAAATCGGTCTCGGGCAGGTTAAGCGTTGCTTTATAGTCAGTCATTGGCGGTCTACTTCGGCTCTAATAGCAATAGAATGCGTGTCTTTTCAACTTATCGGCGGCGATGCGCGTTCAGCGCAAGCCAGTGTTTGGCCTCTTCAATATCCCGGGCGATACGGGCTTTGAGGATATCCAGTGAGGCAAATTTTTCCTCGTCGCGCAGTTTGTGACAAAACGCCACTGCCAACTCACGCCCGTACAGATCGCCACTGAAATCAAATAGATTGACTTCCAGTAATGGCCGCGCATCCGCCCCTTCAACGGTCGGGCGAAATCCCATATTGGCCACCCCGTCTATCTCATTGCACCCGGCGACAAGCGCTCTGCCATCGGTCGCGGTAGTGCGCACGATGTACACTCCCACCAGCGGAGAGCGGTAGCGGTGCAGGCGCACATTGGCCGTGGGTGCGCCCAATTGACGACCCAGAGCGCGGCCGGGCACGACCCTGCCGGTAATCCGGTAGGGGTGCCCGAGCAAAGCCTGCGCCAATTCGAAATCCCCCCGCTGCAGCGCCTCGCGAATACGGGTACTGCTGACCCGCGCGCCGCGAACTTGCAGTGTGGCCGTGTCCTCTACCGTAAAACCGCTCTGCGCCCCCATCGTTTGCAGCAGGCGGTAATCGCCACTGCGATCACAGCCAAAACGGAAATCATCGCCCACCACCAGGTGGCGAATACCCAGCCCCTGCAACAATACGCGGCGAACAAACGCTTCGGCGCTGAGGCTGCGCAGAGTTTCGTTGAACTGCAGGCACAACACCCGCTCGACACCGGCATCGAACAGCGCCTGCACTTTTTCTTTGAAACGCATCAGGCGCGCGGGGGCTTTCTCCACGGAAAGGAACTCGTGGGGCTGGGGCTCAAAAATAATCGCCACTGAAGGCAGACCCAGCGCCTGCGCGCGCTGATTCAGTTGCGCAATCATCGCCCGATGGCCCAGGTGCACACCATCGAACGAGCCGATCGTCGCCACGCTTCCCCAATGGCGGGGGCGCAGGTTGTGCAACCCGCGAATTAGTTCGCGCTCCCGGGCCAAAGCGACCTTCCCATGCTGATTAAATCGAGCCGCACAGTATAGCGGATTCCAACGGGGCGGCCAGTGGCCGCTGACTCCGCGTGATCATGCCCCTGCACACCACCCGCAACACTAACTGGTCGCACGGAAATGCCCGGGGCGCAGACCCGACGCGAACAGGACCGCAACATAAGTCAGCCCGCCAGCGGCAACTACCAGACTCATACGCCAGGCCCGACCAGACCAGGACCAATCGCCCCACGCTGACCAGAAGTACAATGCGCCGAGCAATACCCCCACCATCGTGAGGTTCGCCAGCAACAAGCGCAGCAGATAAACCCTCCAGCCCGCCTCTGGCTTGTAGACATCATCCCTGCGCAAGCCCCGGTACAACAACCAGGCGTTGATCCCGGCCTGGCAGGCGGTGGCCAGGGCCAGGCCCATATGGCCGAGCTTGAAAAAGTGGTTCAGGGGGATAACGAAGAGCAGGCTCAACACCATCTTGGCGGAAATCGCGATCAGCCCAAAACGCACCGGCGTATAGGTATCCTGCCGGGAGAAATAACCCGGTGCCAGCACTTTAATCAGCATAAAGGCCAGCAGGCCCAGGGCGTAGGCACGCAGGGACCAGGCGGCCATCTGCATATCCCTCGGTTCCATGCGCCCGTACTGAAACAGGGTGGTGAGCAGGGGTTCGGCCAGCACGATCAGGGCCACAGCTGCGGGCAGCGAGATCAGGGTGACACTGCGCAGGGCCCAGTCGAGTGTATGGCGGAAGCGGCGCGGGTCGCCGTCGTTGTGCTGGCGAGAGAGGCTCGGCAGTATCACCGTGGCCACCGCAACCCCGAATACCCCCAGGGGCAGCTCGGTCAGGCGGTCCGAGAAATACAGCCAGGATACGCTGCCACTGGGCAGAAAGGAGGCCAGCAGTGTATCCAGCACCAGACTGATCTGGGTGACGGAAACCCCGAAGAGTGCCGGCCCCATCAACCGCAGTATCTTGCGCACACCGGGATCACTCCAGTCCCACCTGGGCCGCGGTAGTAACCCTTCCCGGGCGAGGAAGGGCAACTGGAACAGCAGTTGCGCCACACCGGCTGCCAGGACCCCCCAGGCCAGCGCCATGATGGGTGGATCAAACCAGGTGCTGGCCACTGTCGCGGCCGCTATCAGCATCAGGTTGAGCAGAACCGGCGTCAGTGCGGGAATGGCAAAACGGTCGAAACTGTTGAGCGTGGCACCGGTAAAGCCCGCAAGGGAAATCAACATCAGGTAGGGAAAAGTAATTCGCAGCATATCTGCGGCAAGATCGAACTTCTCCCGCTCACCGCCGTCCCACCACCAGCCGAAAGCAAAAATACCCGCCACAACCGGAGCGCATATCACACCCAGCAGGGTAATCAGCAGCAGTACACCGCCGAGGGCACCGGCGACGCAGTCATTCAACGCCCGGGCTGCGGCCACGCCGCCCTTCTGGCGGTATTCCGACAGCACCGGCACAAACGCCTGGGCAAAGGCGCCCTCGGCAAACAGCCGGCGAAAAAAATTGGGAATTTTAAACGCGACAAAAAAGGCATCGGCGGCATCTCCGGCCCCGGCAAAACGGGCCAGGGCTATATCCCGCGCCAATCCGGCAACCCGTGACAACAGGGTCGCAGCGCCCACGACAGAGCTGCTGCGCAGCAACCTGGATGCACCGGATCTCTCAAGGGGTTGTTCCCGAACTGAGGATGGCTGAGGCAAAACATCGGCTCCTGGGGATAGGTGAAGTTTGTTGGCCGGCCAGTCTACCGTAATTTATCTGATTACAGGACGGCACAGAGGCGCTGCGACGGAAGACTCGCGAGCCTATAATAGTTACGAGCTGGTCACGCGTCCCATGGAAGCGGCGGCGCTGGGAGATAAAGGATGACCATCAACGCTTTGATTATTGCTCTGGCACTGGCGATCGTGCTCTACATTGCGGTGATGCGCGGGCCCCGTCCCCGGCGCATCCGTGTCAACGTAGAGGCACCGCGCGACCAGCGCTACCGCCGCCTCCAATAAGTGGGCGGCCGCGCCCGGTTGCCACATTTCGTCACAATTGCGCTGTAGTTTGCCACTACGGCGCCACGCCAGTGCCTCCTTGCGGCTTTTTAATACCACTCAAGCGGGCCGGTTACACAGCTGGTCCAAAAGAGCCAAAGAAAGCCTCCAAGGAGCAGAACAATGAAAAATGCATTGATGGTCGCCACCCTGAGTTCCCTGATTGCCGCCAGCGCCCAGGCACAGGAACACCGTGCATCAAAACTGACACCGGCCAAACAGGCCACAGTCTTTACCAGCGCCGCCGTCGCCGGTGCAGCGGTGGGCGGGCCGGTCGGGTTTATCGCCGGAGCGCTCGGTGGCGCTTGGCTCGGCGAACAGATCAAGCAAGCGGAAGAGACAGATATGCTGGCAACACAATTAACCGAGAGCCGTGCGGAGCTCAACAACCTGGCTCAACAACTGGATGCAGCCCGACTGTCCGCAAACAATGCCGGCCAACTGGATTCCCTGCAATTCCAGCTGCTGTTTACCACCGGAGAAGATGAAATTCAGGAAGGGCAACGGCAACAACTGAGTGCCATGGCCGATTTTCTCAAGCGCCACCCACACCTGCAAATCCATCTGGAGGGACACGCCGATCCGCGCGGTAGCGATGGGTACAACAATGTGCTGTCGGACCAACGCGCCCTGAGTGTTGAGCAGGCGCTGGTATCCCTGGGTATCGACCCCATGCGTATCAGCCGCCGCGCGATGGGCGCCACCTACTCCCAGGCGCCCCGCGGTGATGTGGATGCCTACGCGATGGAGCGCCGGGTGGAGATTCGCTTTTCTCTGCCGGAATCCACCGCCGGACGTTTCTAACCGGCTGTTGAACGGCAGGTTGTCAACAACCTGCAATACAAGCCCGGTGGCAATGGCGGATCGCAAATCCGCTTGGCCCCGCCCCCGCGAAAATACCCTGCTGTACCTGCGGGCGCTTTGCGCCCGCCTTTTTGCTATTTATTAACGCTTTCGTGCATGATTCCCCGCATATAAGGAAAAAGCCGGAATCTGTCATGAGTGCAACTATTGCCATTGTCGAAGACGAGCACGCGATCGCCGCAAACTATCGCGATGCCCTGCGCCGCAACGGTTATCGCGTCGACCTGTACAGCGCGAGAATCGAGGCCATGGCGGCCTTCCGGCAGCGCCTGCCGGACCTGGCGGTTATCGATGTGGGCCTGGGCAGCGAAGTGGAAGGCGGCTTTGAGCTTTGTCGGGAGTTGCGCGCCATAGCACCCAGCCTGCCCATTCTGTTTCTCACCGCCCGGGATTCCGAACTGGATATTATCTCCGGTTTGCGCCTCGGTGCCGACGACTACCTGACCAAGGATATTTCCCTGCCCCATATGCAGGCGCGTATCAATGCCCTGTTGCGTCGGGTGGATGTTCTGCGCAACCAGGGCGGGGATGGCGAAACCCTGACCCAGGACAAACTCGAACTGGATATATCAAAACTGCACTGCCACTGGGGCGGGCAGCCAGTGGATCTCACTGTCACCGAATTCTGGATAGTCCACGCGCTGGCCAAGCGACCGGGCCATGTCAAATCCCGCAGCCAGTTGATGGAGGCCGCCCAGGTTGTTCTGGATGACAATACCATCACCTCACATGTAAAACGCATCCGCCGCAAATTCCAGGCGCTGGATGGCCAATTCAATGCGATAGGGACAGCCTACGGCATGGGCTATCGCTGGCAGCTGTAACGCTTTTTCCCCTTTGCGGCGGCGCCCACCCGGCGCCAGAACCGCCACGAGCACACCCGATGAAGCTACGTCGCCAACTTCTGCTTGTCAGCCTCGTTGCCCTGGCCCTGCCCTGGGCCGGCTGCCAGTACCTGCGTCAGGTGGATGCAGCCCTCGCCCAGGGGCAGTTGCAGGCACTGGAGGCCACTGCGGCAGCCGTCGCCGCACGCCTCGCCAGTGCGCCGCAGCTCATCGCCCCGGACCCACTGCGCCACGCCCGCCCCCCGGGTGCCCAACTCTACCTCAACCCCTTGCCCCAAGCGCCCACCGTAGATGGCTACGGAGACGAGTGGCGCTCTCTGGCACTGAAACCCAGGGCATTGCTCGACGCACAGCGCTCACCACTGGCGCAGGTCACCCTGGGGCAATTTGGCCAGCGTGTGTTTCTTCTGCTAACCGTCAGCGACCGCACACCGGCCTATAACGATCCCCGCACCGGCCTGCTCTCCGCAGGGGATACCGTCGAGCTGTATACCGGCAACCGGCATTACACGCTACCTGTGGCGAGCCAGGGCGCGGCCAGCGCCCTCTGGCACGATCCCAGGGCCGGCCGCTACGAGCGCGAGCTGCGCCTGCACGGACGCTGGACCAGATCCCCCACTGGTTACCAGTTGGAGCTGGCCCTGCCCTATGCACTGACGGGTGGCGCCCTGTCGATTCAGGTCCGGGATCGCGCCCGCAGCGATGGCGGCGCACCGGTTCACACAGCCAGCACACTGCCCGCAGATGGGCTGCCAGGCCACCTGGTAGGCCCTCTGCCGGATTTGCACTCAGAGCTGGGGCACTTCGTCCGCCCCGGCCTGCGTTTGGCGGTGGTGGACAGCGAGGGCTTCCTGCTCGCCAGCCATGGGCAGTTGCAAACCAACGACAGCGGCGGGCAGCCAACGCCCTGGTTGCGCAACTGGATTTACCGCAAACTACTGGCACAGGGAGATCTGCCCCCTTTAGCAGACAGCGGTCTGCCACCGGGTGCCGGTGTGGATCGCAGTCCCTGGCGGCAGTGGTTTGGTGGCCCCCTGCAGTCTCGCATCGGCGCCGTCAGCGTGCCGGTGATCACCCGTGCCGACGACGTGGTCGAACGCCCACTGCTGGGGCAGGTATTGGCACTCCAGTCCGGCGCTGCCATGCAGTCTGTGACAGAAGGGGCGGCCCACCGCCTGTGGCTGATCAGTTGTGCCGCCGCTGCCACAGCCCTGCTGTTTTTACTGGCCTATGCCAGTTGGCTGTCCTGGCGTATTCGCAAACTGCATCGCGCAGCCCGCACCGCTGTGGATGCTAGCGGCAAACTGCGTGACGATTTCCCTGTGTCCCGCGCCGGTGATGAGTTGGGTGCCCTGAACCGCACCTTTGCCAGCCTGTTGAGAGAACTGGATCAATACCACCAGTACCTGCGCACCCTGGCCGGCAAGCTGTCTCACGAGCTGCGCACGCCCCTGGCCATTGTGCGCTCTTCCCTGGATAACTTGTCTGAGGGAAACCTGGACGAAAACAGCCGCCGCTATGCCAAGCGCGCAATGGACGGCAGTGCGCGCCTGTCGGGGATTCTCAACAGCCTCTCCGCAGCCAGCAACCTGGAAGCCAGTATCCACCAGGCCGAGCGGGAACGTTTCGATTTGGCGGATTTCCTTAAGGTGATGGTGCAGTGCTACAGCGACGCCCACCCCAGCTTTCATTTTCGCCTGGACATCTCCCCCGGCGAACTGATCTGTCACGGCGCACCGGAACTGCTGGCACAGTTACTCGATAAACTGGTGGACAACGCCTGCAGTTTTGCCCCCGAAGGCAGTGAAATACAGCTCTCTGCGCACACCGGGCGGGAGGGCTACACCCTGGCTGTCAGTAATAACGGCCCATTGCTGCCCGGTGGCTCTGTGCGCAAACTGTTCGACTCCCTCATTTCGGTGCGCAAAAGCGGCGACAACACCAGTCACCTGGGCCTGGGGCTGCATATCGCCAAGCTGATCGCAGACTTTCACCGCGGCAGGTTGAGCGCCTGTAACCGCGCCGATGGCAGCGGCGTGGTGTTCCGCCTGGAACTGCCGGCCCGGTGACCAGTGGCGGGGCCCTTCCCACCCACCGGGATGCACCCAACTATGGTTGACAAACAACCAACTGTGGGGATAATGTCGCGTCCCGATCGGGCCCCAGGGCCTGTTAGTTACAGATTCAGGATTCCAGACAGGAGCAACCGGTGGCCAACTCACCTCAAGCGAAGAAACGCGCGCGCCAGAACGACAAGCGCCGCATGCACAACGCCAGTCTGCGCTCCATGGTGCGCACCTACATCAAGAAGGTAGTTGCAGCCATCGATGCGGGCGATGCCGAAAAAGCAAAAACTGCCTACGCTGAAGCGGTTCCCGTGATCGACCGCATGGCGGATAAAGGCATTATTCACAAGAATAAAGCCGCGCGTCACAAGAGTCGCCTGAACGCCCAGGTGAAAGCGCTGGCTGCCTGATCTCACCGGCAGCAGACCCCAAAAGCCCCGCAGTGCGGGGCTTTTTTATGTCCATTGCCGCAAAACCGGCACTGGCATCAGAGCAGAATCAGGTTGTCGCGATGGATCAGTTCGTCATCGTCGCGGTAACCAAGCAAGTCGATAAATTTTTCCGAGGGCTGCCCCACAATCCTGAGGCTCTCACTGCTGTCATAATTCACCAAGCCCCGGGCGACCTCCCGACCCGCAGCATTACAGCAGGAAACCAGATCTCCGCGCCGAAAGCGGCCCTCGATGCCGGTGACCCCCACTGCCAGCAGGCTCCTGCCCCCCTCCAGCAGGGCCCTTTCTGCCCCCTTGTCCAGCACCACGCCACCGCGCACCTGCAACTGGCCGGCAAGCCAGCGTTTGCGCGCCGTGAGCGGGTCCGCCTCGGGCAGCAGCAGGGTACCGAGTCTCTCCCCTGCGCAAACACGCGTTATTACTGCCTCCCTGGCACCGCCGGCAATCACCGTACAGGCGCCGGAGCGCGCGGCCAGTTGCGCGGCCCGCACCTTGGTGGCCATACCGCCGCGCCCCAGGCCGCTACGGGATTCACCCGCCACCTGCAATAATCGGGGGTCCAGCGCGGAAGCTTCACCAATCAACTCCGCACGAGGATTTTCGCGGGGATCTTCGCTAAAGAGACCGTCCGCATCCGTCATAATCAGCAGGGCATCCGCCTCTACCAGATTGGCAACCAGCGCCGCCAGGGTGTCGTTATCGCCAAAGCGGATTTCATCAGTCACCACGGTGTCATTTTCATTGACGATGGGCACGGCCCCCAAAGACAGGAGGGTTCGCAGGGTACTGCGCGCATTGAGATAACGGGTGCGATTGGAGAGATCGTCGTGATCCAACAGGATCTGTGCGCTGGGAATATCGAAACCACCGAACGCCTGCTCATAAACCTGTACCAGGTGGCTCTGCCCCACAGCGGCGGCAGCCTGCAACTGATGCACGGATTCCGGCCTGCGGCGCCAGCCCAGCCGATCCATACCGGCAGCAACGGCGCCGGAGGAAACCAGCACCACCTCTATTCCACGCTCGCGCAGAGCCGCCAACTGCGCAACCCAGGCCGAGATCGCCGAGCGATGCACGCCGCGCCCGCCATCGGTTAACAGGGTGCTGCCGATCTTTATTACCCAGCGCTGCCCCCTGCAGAGTCTCTGCCGTGATTCTGATATGGCGTCCATACTTCCCCTGGGCCTCTAACATTCCAAGGCCCTCTGACACTATTGTAAGAAGCGTACCTGGCTTGTGCACCCAACCCGACTTGACGGGCAAACTGCACAAACTTTTATAGGGCTATTTTTTACCGGACTGTTGTGCTTGCACGAGGTTCATTACGGCTAAATATATCCAACCTCCGATCCAGGTAAGCCCCAAAAAAAGGTAACCGCCCCACTGGTCAGCATTGAGCGGTTTTGTTTTTTCGCCAATCGAATGGCAAATAATGCTGGTATCACTGCCGTAACAAGCAGTATATAAGGCATCAAAGTTATATTGATATTCATAGCGCTTTTCTTTTAAGTGCAGACTGCCTGGCACTGATCATAAAAACAATATCCTTATTGTCAAACCGGGCCCAATGCCAAGCGGGTTTGGGCCAGTGTGGTACCGCACCGCCATTCAGGGGCGATACTCGATATCCACATCGTGATCGTCATCCTCCCTACCCTCATCATCTTCCAGCGATCCCCTGGCGGCCCTGCGCCTGGCGCGATAACTATCTCGCAGTGCCTCAATGCGCTCGCGCGCCTCGCGCTGCATTTGCCTCTGCACCTCCAGCTCCGCCTGGGCCAGCTGCGGGGCCCTGCCCTCCGCCTCCCGGCGCGCTTCCAGATAGCCCATCAGACGGCCAACCAGCACAGCGGTACCCTCCGCGCGGATCGCAGCCACCCGAAACACCGGCCCGGTCCAGTTCAGCGCTTCAACAATCGCTTCACAGCGCGCCTCCAACTCGGTCGCGGGCACCAGATCTGTTTTGTTGAATACCAGCCAGCGTTCGCGCCCGGCCAGCGTGGCGCTGAAGCTGGCCAGCTCGCGCTCAATGGCCCAAGCATTCTCAATGGGATCTGAGCCGTCAAACGGTGCCAGATCCACCAGGTGCAAGAGCACCCGACAGCGGGTCAGGTGCTTGAGAAAGCGGATGCCCAGGCCGGCGCCCTCGGCGGCACCCTGGATCAGGCCGGGGATATCGGCGATCACAAAGCTGCGGTGCTGCTGTACCTGCACCACCCCCAGATTGGGCACCAGGGTCGTAAAGGGATAGTTGGCCACCTTGGGCTTGGCTGCGGAAACGGCGCGTATAAATGTGGACTTGCCGGCATTGGGTAACCCGAGCATGCCCACATCGGCCAGGACTTTCAGCTCCAGCTTGAGGTTGCGCGCCTCGCCCTCAGTCCCATTGGTGGTCTGGCGGGGAGCCCGG
This sequence comes from Microbulbifer jejuensis, assembly GCF_047289955.1. Classification (NCBI taxonomy): domain Bacteria; kingdom Pseudomonadati; phylum Pseudomonadota; class Gammaproteobacteria; order Cellvibrionales; family Microbulbiferaceae; genus Microbulbifer; species Microbulbifer jejuensis. Next base: position 56,281 of record NZ_JBLBUB010000014.1, on the reverse strand, counting down.
TTGGTGCTGGACTTGAAGCGGGTATTGCCGAGGCCATGGAAACCGCCCCGAGCAACCAGAAGGCGCTCGCCAGCATCGGTCATATCCCCCAGGGTTTCACCGGTTTCCGCATCAATCACCGTGGTCCCCACCGGTACCTTCAATACCAGATCCTCCCCTTTGGCGCCGGTGCAGTTGCGCCCGCGCCCCTGCTGGCCGGTCTCGGCGATATAGCGGGGCTGGTAGCGGTAATCCACCAGGGTATTCAGGGAGTCGTCGGCTTCCAGGTAGACGGAGCCACCATCGCCGCCATCGCCGCCATCCGGCCCGCCCCGCTCGACAAACTTTTCCCGGCGAAAGCTCAGGCAGCCATTGCCCCCCTTACCCGCCTGCACGTAGATGGGCGCTTCATCGACAAACTTCATAAATTACTCCACCGCTTCAGCGATTATCTATCCCTCGCCGTGTGCAAACGTGAGATGCCCATCACCAAGCCAGACAACAGGTTCTCCAAACTACGAGTGCCCACCTCCCAAGGTTGCGTATTCCGCAACCGCTCACTGTCTTACAACAAAAAAGCCCCGCAGCAAGCGGGGCTTTTTTGAAGCTTGAGCCAGATTCCGTTCAGGCTGTTTCAATAGAAACAAACCTGCGGTTGTTGGGGCCCTTCACTTCAAACTTCACAACGCCGTCCGCAGTGGCGAACAGAGTATGGTCTTTACCCATACCAATATTTACCCCGGCGTGGAACTTGGTGCCACGCTGGCGAACGATGATATTGCCTGCAGCAACAGACTGGCCGCCAAAGCGCTTAACACCAAGGCGTTTACTCTCGGAATCGCGGCCATTTCGCGTACTGCCGCCAGCTTTCTTATGTGCCATGAATCGTTACTCCTCTTTATGCTTTGATACCAGTGATTTTCACTTCGGTATACCACTGGCGGTGCCCCTGGCGCTTCATGGAATGCTTGCGACGGCGGAACTTGATGATTTTCACCTTCTCACCGCGGCCGTGGTTGACCACTTCAGCAGTCACTGTTGCGCCGTTGACAATGGGGGCACCGATATCAATCTTGTCGCCATCAACCACCATCAGCACCTTATCGAAATCGATGGATTCTCCAGTCGCGACTTCCAATTTCTCAAGGCGAAGTACCTCGCCCTCTTCCACGCGGTGTTGCTTGCCACCACTCTCAAAAACAGCATACATATTTTTCTCTGCTCCGGTATGGACGACACGAAGCAGCGGGCGGACTGATGAGTCACCACCCGCATTTCGGGAGCTTGCGCCGTGTTGTCTAAACATCTGTTGCCGAGGGGTCCCAGATCCGAGCTGATCGGTACCCGCAAACGGCGGGGCGCAGATTCTAATCAATTCACCGGGTTGATACAATAGCGCCCCTTTACCGCCCGGCCCCTCCGGGTGGTCTCCGTCCAGTCGTATAAGGAACTCATGCATGCTGCCTTTCCACAGGGTCGCCGCCGAAGACTTTGCCGCGGTCAACCAGCGTATTCTCGACCAACTGAACTCGGACGTTCCCCTGGTGGAAAACATCGGCCACTATCTGGTGGAAGCCGGCGGCAAGCGCCTGCGGCCCCTACTGGTACTGCTCTGCGCCAGGGCCTGCGGTTATCGCGGTAATCGCCATATCGACCTCGCCACCATTATTGAGTTTATTCACACGGCCACACTGCTGCACGACGATGTAGTGGACACTTCTGAACTGCGACGCGGCCGCCTCACTGCCAACGCCAAATGGGGCAATGCCCCCAGCGTCCTGGTGGGTGACTTCCTCTACTCCCGCGCCTTCCAGATGATGGTTGCCCTACAGGATATGGGCATCATGGCAATCCTCTCCGATACGACCAATACCATCGCCGAGGGCGAGGTGCAGCAGCTGGTCAATGCCGGTGATCCAGGCGTGGGAGAAGACAGCTACTTAACCGTTATCCACAAGAAAACCGGTGCCCTTTTTGAGGCCGCCTGTGAAACTGCCGCGGTCCTGTCCGGGTGCACCGGCGAGGTACAAACCGCTCTGAAACTGTACGGCCGCCACCTGGGACTCGCCTTCCAACTGGTCGATGATGCGCTCGACTACCGCGGCAACCCGGAGGCGTTGGGTAAGAATGTGGGCGATGATCTGGCCGAGGGCAAACCGACCCTGCCACTCATCTACACCATGACCAATGGTACCGAGGCCCAGGTACAACTGGTCAGGGAAGCCATCGAACAGCACAGCGCGAAGCAATTATCCAGCATCGTCGAAGCCATCGAGACGTGCGGGGCACTGGATTACACCATGGAACACGCCCGCGCCGCTGTCGATAACGCAAAAGCACAACTGGCTTTTCTGCCTGACTGCGCACAAAAGACCGCCCTGCAGCAATTGGCCAGCTTTGCAGTGGAAAGAGAGGCCTAACGCCCCAAGGGGTGGTGCCAGCCCGACAGCCAAACGGGTTGACAGCGTATGATACAGGGGCAGGTGCCGCCGCGGACCGGTGAAATACGGGTCACTGCGCGCACCTGCGCCGCTATTACAAGGAAAGCAATCAGCTCAACAGCATTGAACCACCGGAATTCAGGCCCGGATCAGTTTCAGTAACTCTTCAGTCTTTGCGCACATCAGGGCCTTATCCCCGCGGGATTCCACATTCAGGCGGACGACCGGTTCGGTATTGGACATCCGAAGATTAAAGCGCCAATCAGCATAGTCCACGCTCAAACCATCCACATGCGCAATGTGCTCGGCATCCGGACCATAGCGCGCCTCGACAGTTTCCAGCAGTGCTGCAGCATTCTGCACTCTGGTATTGATCTCGCCGGAGCAGGGAAATGCCATCATACCCGCCCCAACCAGTTCGGACAGGGGCTTGCCACTGCGGCTGATCAACTCGGCCACCAATAGCCAGGGGATCATACCGCTGTCGCAGTAGGCGAAGTCACGGAAGTAGTGGTGGGCACTCATCTCGCCGCCGTAAACCGCGTCCTCCCGGCGCATACGCTCCTTGATAAACGCGTGGCCGGTTTTGCTCTGCACCGGTACGCCACCCGCTCTGTGGACGATATCCCTGGTATTCCACAGCAGGCGGGGATCGTGAACCACTGTGGCGCCTTCATGCTTGCGCAAAAAAGCCTCTGCAAGCAAACCGACCACATAGTAACCTTCGACAAACGCACCCTTTTCATCGAAGAAAAAACAGCGGTCAAAATCGCCATCCCAGGCGATACCAAGATCAGCCCCGCTCTCACGCACCGCCACCGCAGTGGGTGCGCGATTCTCCGGCAGTATCGGGTTGGGAATGCCATTGGGAAAACTGCCATCCGGCTGGTGGTGTACCCGCACAAACTCAAACGGCAGGTGTGGTGCCAACGCATCAACCACGGCACCCGCGCCGCCATTGCCAGCATTGACCACCAGCTTGAGCGGCTTGAGTGCGGAGCGGTCAATATATCCCAATAAATGCTGAATAAAGTCTGCGCGATGCTCGAAACGTTGCGATTCACCGCGCTTTGTCACAGAGGTAAAGTTGCCCTCCTCCGCCAGGCGCTTGATGTCCAGCAAACCGGTATCACCGCTGATCGGGCTACTGCCGGCACGGACAAACTTCATTCCGTTGTAATCCATGGGATTATGGCTGGCGGTTACACAGATACCGCCATCAAAGTCCCCATGAAACGTGGAGAAATAAATCTCTTCGGTCCCACACTCCCCAATATGAAACACATCTGCCCCGGCATCGCACAGGCCATTGGCCAGCGCTGCAGTCAGTTCGCCACTGGTGAGGCGTATATCGTGCCCGACCACCACCCGGCGCGCACCCAGGAACTGGGCAAAGGCACGCCCCACCCGGTAAGCAATATCGGCATTCAGTTCTTCCGGTACCCGACCGCGCACATCATAGGCTTTAAAACAGGTGAGATCGTGCACTTACTGCTTCTCCTGAGCGGAATGCCTGGGTAGGTATACATTTTCATACACATGATTTGTGGCCTCGATAAACCCCTCCACCGAACCACAGTCAAAACGGCGCCCCCTGAACGCATAGGCCAGCACGCAGCCCTGGCGCGCCTGGGCCAGCAGGGCATCGGTAATCTGAACTTCCCCATTTTTGCCCGGGGGCGTATCCCGGATCAGATCAAAAATATCCGGGGTCAAAATGTAGCGTCCAATAATCGCCTTATTGCTCGGCGCCTCCTCCGCAGCCGGCTTCTCGATCATATCGGTCACCTGATAGAGGCCCGGTTTGATCTCGTTGCCCGCGATCACACCGAATTTATGGATCTCCGCCATAGGAACTTCCTCTACGGCAACGATGCTGCAGCGAAACTGTTTGTAGAGCCGCACCATCTGCGCGAGGACACCCAGGTCATCATTCAGGCACAGGTCGTCGGCCAATACTACAGCGAAGGCTTCATCCCCCACCAAGCGGCGCCCCTGCAGGATCGCATCGCCCAATCCACGCATTTCCCCCTGGCGCGTATAGGAGAAACTGGCACAATCGATGACCTTGCGCACAGAGTCCAGGTAGCGTTCTTTACCGGTTCCGGCGATCTGGTGTTCCAGTTCAAAGTTGGTATCAAAGTGGTCCTCGATGGCACGCTTGCCCCGCCCGGTGACAAAGCCGATTTCCGTCAACCCCGCCTCAATAGCTTCCTCGACGCCGTACTGTACCAGTGGTTTGTTCACCAAAGGCAGCATCTCTTTGGGCATGGCTTTGGTAGCTGGCAGGAAACGGGTACCGTAACCGGCAACCGGAAATAGACATTTTTTGAGCATTTTACCCCCTTTGAACAAAAGCGTGTCTCCCCCATCGGGCCGGCAATCTATCACAGTTGGCAAGCGGTATCATTTACACAAGATGACGCAGGGCTTCCCGATAAGGTCAAAAATCCCCGATTAAATGCTCTAAGATTGTGAAGACAACTATAGCGCCAGTCACAAAAAAATTTTGCCTGACTGGACAAGCAAGACACAGCCCTTAGAATGCCCGCTCTTGCAAAAACGCCCAGCCTCAATTGCACAACCACCCAATAATAGGGATAAGATGAGTAACTTTGTTCAAAAAAGCAACTATAGCAGAGAGGAACTCCTGACCTGCTCCCAGGGTGAAATGTTCGGCCCCGGCAATGCCCAACTGCCCGCCCCCAATATGCTGATGCTGGACCGAATCACCCACATCTCCAAAGAGGGCGGTGCCTTCGGCAAGGGAGAGTTGATTGCAGAGCTGGACATCCATCCTGATTTGTGGTTTTTCAATTGCCACTTTCCCGGCGATCCGGTTATGCCCGGCTGCCTCGGTCTGGACGCCATGTGGCAACTGCTCGGTTATTTCCTCGCCTGGAAGGGCAATCCCGGGCGCGGTCGCGCGCTCGGCTGCGGTGAAGTCAAGTTTACCGGACAAATTCTGCCCACCAACAAGAAAGTGACTTACCATATCCAGATGAGCCGTATCGTCGAACGTAGACTCGTCATGGGCATCGGCAACGGCACTGTCTCTGTCGATGATCGCGAAATTTACACAGCGAAGGATCTTCGCGTAGGCTTGTTTACCCGCACGGATAATTTTTAAACTGGCCGAAGACCAAACCCGCTGGACATCATCAAGTCCTCTGCCGACACGCTATGCTGGAGATCACTATGCGCCGGGTAGTCATTACCGGAATGGGAATCACATCCTGTATCGGTACCAACACAAAAGAAGTCATCGCCTCCCTGAGAGCCGGCCGCAGCGGCATTCGCTTTCAGGACGAATATCGGGAACTCGGACTGCGCAGCCAGATAGCCGGCTCGGTGGATATTGATTTCAAGGAACATATCGACCGCAAACCACTGCGCTTTATGGGTGATTCCGCCGCTTATGCCTATATTGCCATGCGCGAGGCCATCGATCTGTCCGGCCTGGAGGAGAGCGATATTTCCAATCCCCGCACCGGTATCATTATGGGCTCCGGGGGCACCTCCACCCAGCAGATTATTGATGCCGCCCACACCCTCAAAGAAAAAGGTGTGCGCCGTGTCGGTGCCTACCGGGTGCCCCAGGTGATGGGCAGCACCGTCTCCGCCTGTCTGGCCACCCCGTTCAAAATCAAGGGAGTCAACTACAGCATCTCTTCCGCCTGCGCAACCAGCGCCCACTGCATTGGCCATGGGGCCGAGCTGATCCAGATGGGCAAGCAGGATATTGTCTTTGCCGGTGGCGGCGAGGAGCTGGCCTGGAGCCTGACCCATCTGTTTGATGCCATGGGCGCCCTCTCGAGCAAGTACAACGAAACCCCCACCAGAGCCTCGCGCCCCTACGATACGGGTCGTGATGGGTTTGTGATCGCCGGCGGCGGTGGCTGCCTGATACTAGAGGAGATGGACCATGCACTGGCACGCGGTGCCACCATTTACGCTGAGTTAACCGGCTACGGCGCTACCTCGGATGGTTACGACATGGTCGCCCCCAGCGGCGAGGGTGCGGTGCGCTGTATGCAACAGGCCATGGCGGGTATGGATGGCCGGGGCCTGCGGGGCAGCGTGGACTATATCAATACCCACGGTACCTCGACCCCTGTGGGCGATGTGGCCGAACTCAAGGCCATGCGCGAAGTTTTTGGGGACAAGGGGCCGGCTTTCGCTTCCACAAAATCGCTCACCGGCCACTCCCTTGGGGCTGCCGGTGTACAGGAGGCTATTTACAGCCTGCTGATGATGCAAAACAGTTTTATCGCTGCCTCGGCCAATGTAGATAACCGGGACCCCGCAGTCGAAGGCATGGACCTGGTGACCGAATTGCGCGAATGCGAAATAAAGCGCGCCATGTCGAACAGCTTCGGCTTTGGTGGCACCAATGCCTGCCTGGTTTTCGACAAGGTATAGGCCACAAACCAAAAAGGGGCCTGCCTGACGGGCGCCCTTCTCTTTTGCAAATCCCTCCTCGGCACTCTTTTTTAGTGTGTCGACCTCTCTGCTTCCAGGCGCTCAAGCCAAAGCTCCACCTGCCGGGTGAGACCCTGGCGCCAGCTGTGCTGCTGGATGCCAAACACATCGCGCAGCTTGCCACAGGCCAGAACAACACTGCGGTCTCGCCGCTCGCCGCTATCCTCCAGTGGGTTCAGCTGCACCAGGCGCTCTTCGTCATAGAAGGATCGGGCCCGCTCCACAACCTCCAAAGCAAACTCCATCGCAGTACAGCTGTCGGAGCTACCGTAGTGGTAAATCCCGCTGGCACAGGCCCCACTGGCCAATTGTTGTGATACTGCCACCACCACACGCGCCAAATCCAAAGCGGTGACCGGATTGCCGCTGTTGCAGCCATCCAGGGCAATAGGCTCGCCCGCCACAAAACTGCGCAATATCCGCCCCAACAGTGCATCCCGGCTGCTGTCTACCACCCAGCCGAATCTCAGAATAGTCAGGTTGTCCAAGGCGCCCAGAGCCCGCTCACAGGACAGCCACTGTTGCCCGCAACGGGCGCGGGGGTCCGCCGCATCGTCTTCATCGTAGCGGCGGGGTTCGCCACCGCCAAAGACCTGATAGGAAGAGAGATGGATCACATGCGCACAGAGGGTTTGCGCGAGCAGCCTGGCCACCTGCAGCGCCTCCGGCATGCCCTGCGCATCGGCGCAGGCCGAGGCATTGATCACGATAGAGCCCGGGCGCAATTGTTCGAGCTCAGACGGGGCCAACAGCTGGATGCGCAAGCCAGCACGCTGCAGGCGTTTCTGCAAAGCACCGTCAATTTCGTTGCCAGCAGTGATAACCGCGACGGTGCTCGGTCTGTAGCCGGAGTTCAGTTCAGACACTGGACAGGCCAGTCTCAGAAGGGAATATCATCGTCAAAGCTGTTATCGAAGCCTCCGGCGGGCCCCTGGCCAGGCTGCTGCTTGTTGGATGGCGCCGCCGGCGAAGGGGCGGTATTTGCCGGTGCAAAGGCGCCCTGACCACCCGTGGGGTGTGCACCGGTATCGGAGGCGCCCATTCCGGCACCACTCATACCCTGACCAAAACCGCCCGCTTCACCGCGGCCGTCGAGCATCTGCATCTCACTGGCGACAATCTCGGTGCTGTAGCGGTCCTGGCCAGTGTTCTTGTCCTGCCACTTGCGTGTGCGCAGTGCCCCTTCAATATACACCTTGGAACCCTTGCGCAAGTACTCCCCGGCAATCTCGGCCAGGCGGTTGAAAAACACCACCCGGTGCCATTCGGTGCGCTCCTGCTGCTGGCCGGTCTGCTTGTCTTTCCAGCTCTCGCTGGTGGCCAGGCTCACGTTGGTTACGGCACCCCCACTCGGCATATAGCGGGTTTCCGGATCATTGCCCAGATTGCCAATCAAAATAACTTTATTAATTCCCCTGGCCATGGCCCTCTCCTGTCTTCAGCCCGGGTCCCGCCCGGGGCAATTATGATTCAGACGTTACCTGTGCACGCCTGCTTAAGCACTGCTGTTGCGCGACCGTCCCGGCAGGCAATCAGTGTATGTTTATCCAGCAGCATACAACAGTCGCCATCAGTTAGTAAGCACTGGCCCGCTCGCGCAGCCACCACCAGAACAGGCCCCAGATCGATAACACCGCAAAACCGAACCAGGCCACAGCATTCGCACCGCCCACACCGAACAGGTAGCCTCCCAGACTGCCGCCGACAAAGGTGCCAAAAAACTGCAGGGTTGCATAGAGACCCGAAGCGGCCCCGCGGGCATCCACCGGCGCCTTGCGGGTCAACTGGGCCGGCAACAGTGCCTCCAGCAAATTGAAACCGGTAAAGAAAATACCCAGCAGTACCACTGCAGCCACGGGGCCGGTTGCCAGCAACAGTGTCGCACTGCCACCAGCCAGAGCCAGGGCGCCCAGGTTCAAGGCGAGCGGCGCTTTTTCACCGCGCTCTGCCAACCGCATCAGCGGCAGCATCAGAATAAAGGTACCCAGCATCAGCGGGCCATACAGTTTCCAGTGCTCCCCTGCCGGCCACCCCAGCCTGTCCACCAAAACCGGCGGCAGGGCGACAAATAACGCCGTCAGTAACAGGTGGGAAAAAAAAGCCCCGGAAACCAACCGCCAGGTGAGACCGCTGCCCAGCACAGTGCGGAAACCGCTGCTGGATACCGCCGGGCGTCGCGCCACGGGTGGCGTTGGCACGACACACCAGACCAGCAGAATGCCCACCAAAGCCAATACCGCGGTGACCCAGAAGATGGCCGCCAGGCCACCGGCGCCCGCCAGGGCCGGCCCCAGTATCACTGCCAGCATAAAGGCCACACCGATTGACGCGCCTATTACCGCCATGGCAATACCGCGCTTCTCGTCCCGGGTGAGATCCGCAACCAGCGCCATTACCGCCGCCGAAATAGCACCACAGCCCTGCAGCACCCTGCCGACAATCAATCCGTAAACCGAGTCCGTGTGGGCGGCGATCACACTGCCGAGGGCAAACAGGGCCAGGCCTGTATAGATCACCGGCTTGCGCCCCCAGCGATCGGACAACAGTCCCAAAGGAATCTGCAGCACCGCTTGGCTCAGGCCATAGGCACCCATGGCCAGCCCCAGCAGCAGGGGCGTGCTAGCGCGGTAATCCCCACCGTAAACGGTGAGCACCGGCAGCACCATAAACAGGCCGAGCATGCGAAAAACATACAGGGGAGCCAGTCCACCCAGGGCGCGACGCTCAATGGCATTCATGCAAATTCCGCAACAGCATTAATTGGGCGCGCATTGTACAGTGAGCCGCCGCCGGGCTGTAGTGGCAGCTGCAGAGATACTCACCAGGGCTAATTGCGGCCGTAGTCATCGTCAAAGCGGACGATATCATCCTCGCCCAGGTAACTGCCGGATTGCACTTCGATCAACTCCAGGGGAATGGTGCCCGGATTTTCCAGGCGGTGGACCACTCCCAGGGAAATGTAAGTGGACTGGTTCTCCGTGATCAGCAATTTCTCTTCGCCACGGGTTACCCTCGCTGTGCCGCGCACAACGACCCAGTGCTCGGCGCGATGGTGGTGCATTTGTCGGGACAGCTGTTGCCCGGGCTTGACCACGATACGTTTGACCTGAAAACGCGGGCCCGCATCTATGCAGTCATAATAACCCCAGGGCCTGTAGACCTTGCGGTGACGCCGGGCCTCGCTGCGCCCCGAGTGTTTGAGACTGTGCACCAGCTTTTTCACTTCCTGCACCCGCTGTTTGCTGGCGATCAACAGGGCATCATCGGTGTCCACCACCACCAGATCCTTGACGCCCAGCAGGCTCACCAGGCGATTTTCAGCGCGCACCAGACAGCCCTCGCTGTCCTCCAGCAGCACGTCGCCCCGCAGCAGGTTGTCATCGGTATCTCGCTCGGCCAGTTCCCAAAGTCCGAGCCAGGAGCCCACATCGCTCCAGCCGGCGTCCATAGAAACCACGGCGGCGGATTCGGTGCACTCCATCACCGCATAATCCACCGACTCGTCGGCGCAGGCGGCAAAGGCCGCTTTATCCACACGGGTGAAATCCAGATCCCGCGTGGCGCGCACACAGGCGCTCCGACAGGCTGCGAGAATATCTCCGCGGTGCTGGTCCAGCTCTTCCAGATAACGGGAGGCGCGAAACAGGAATATGCCACTGTTCCAGGCGTGTTCGCCGCCGGCCAGGTAAGACTTCGCAGTATCGGCATCCGGCTTCTCGACAAACGCCATCACCTTCCAGGCATGGTCCCCCAGAGCCTCTCCGCGACGAATATAGCCATAGCCCGTCTCGGCGCGCGTCGGCACTATACCGAAGGTCACCAGATGCCCCTGTTCTGCCAGCGCCTCCGCCGCCTGCACCGCATTTTGGAAAGCCGGCACATCCGCCACTGCATGATCCGCCGGCAACACCAACAGCAAGGGGTCCTCACCACGCTCCAGTGCCACCAATGCGGCCAGCGCGATGGCCGGTGCTGTATTGCGCGCGCAGGGCTCCAGCAGGATTGACTGGGCGCCGTGGCCGATCTCCTGCAATTGCTCCGCCGCAGCAAAGCGGTGCTCCTCATTGCACACCAGAATGGGGGCCTGCAACCGCTGTAAACCCTCCAGCCGCCGCACCGTAGCCTGCAACATGGTCTCAGCGCCGATGAGCGGCAGAAACTGTTTCGGGTAGGCTTCGCGGGAGAGGGGCCACAGGCGCGAGCCCGTACCTCCGCAGAGAATTACAGGAACCATCACTTCAATCTGTCTAGCTGTTGGGTTTTTGCGGCAGACGATTTTGGCACATTGGATAGCGAGTTTATACTGGGCTGTTTTTCGGCACCGCAGTTGTGATCGCCCTGCGCGGAGCAAGCCCGAGGCCCGACCCAGTATGACCAACAAATAGGTAGAGCGTGGACACGATTTATGTAAGGGGTGCGCGCACCCACAACCTGAAAAATATCGACCTCGACATCCCCCGCGACAAACTGATCGTGATTACCGGATTGTCCGGTTCCGGCAAGTCCTCCCTGGCATTTGACACCCTCTACGCCGAGGGCCAGCGCCGCTATGTGGAATCCCTCTCCACCTATGCGCGCCAGTTTCTGTCGATGATGGAAAAGCCGGATGTGGACACCGTCGACGGACTGTCTCCGGCCATATCCATCGAGCAAAAGTCCACCTCCCACAACCCCCGCTCCACCGTGGGCACCATCACCGAGATCTACGACTATCTGCGCCTGCTGTTTGCCCGCGTGGGCGAACCCCGCTGCCCCGAGCACGCGGAACCGCTGCAGGCGCAGACGGTCAGCCAGATGGTGGATCAGGTACTGGCCCTGCCGGAGGGCAGCAAGATCATGCTGTTGGCACCCGTGGTGCGGGATCGCAAGGGCGAGCACCAACATGTGTTCGAACAGCTGCGCCGCGATGGTTTCGTACGCGCGCGCATCGACGGGGTGACCTGCGATCTCGATGACACCCCCAAACTGGACAAGCGCCGCAAGCACACCGTCGAGGTCATCGTGGACCGCTTCAAGGTGCGCAAAGATCTGCAACTGCGGCTGGCGGAATCTTTTGAAACAGCCCTGAACCTCACCCAGGGCATCGCCTCCATTGGTTTTATGGACGGCAATCTGGAAGATCGGCTCTTCTCCGCCCGCCACGCCTGCCCGGTGTGCGACTACTCCCTGGATGAGCTGGAGCCGCGCCTGTTCTCTTTCAACAATCCCGCCGGCGCCTGCCCCAGTTGTGACGGCCTGGGGGTCAAACAGTTCTTTGACGAGGACAAGGTGATTCTCGATCCGCAGAGCAGTATTTCCGAGGGCGCCATCCGCGGCTGGGACCGGCGCAATATCTACTATTACCATATGCTCGACGCCCTCGCCGAACACTACGGCTTCGATCTGGACAAGCCCTGGAAAAAGCTGCGCAAAGCGCACCGCAAGGTTGTCTTGCACGGCAGCGGCGATGAAGTCATCGACTTCAGCTACGTCAACGACCGCGGCGACGTCACCGTGCGCCGTCACACCTTCGAAGGTATTATCCCCAACTTCCAGCGTCGCTACCGGGATACCGAATCCCAATCCGTGCGCGAGGAACTGGCCAAATACCTGAGCACACAGCAGTGCCCGGAATGCGACGGGACCCGCCTGCGCCGCGAGGCCCGCCACGTCTTTGTCGACAACTGCACTCTGGCTCAGATCACCGCCCTGCCGGTGGGTGATGCCTTTGATTATTTTGATCATCAGCTGAATTTTGAAGGCGCCCAGAAAGAGATTGCCGACAAGATCCTTAAAGAATTGCGCGACCGCTTTCGCTTCCTGGTGGACGTTGGCCTCAATTACCTGACCCTGAATCGCAGCGCTGAAACCCTGTCCGGCGGCGAAGCCCAGCGTATTCGCCTGGCCAGCCAGATTGGCGCCGGCCTGGTGGGCGTGATGTACATCCTCGATGAACCCTCCATCGGCCTTCACCAGCGCGACAATGCGCGCCTGCTCAGCACACTCACCCACCTGCGCGATATCGGCAATACAGTGATCGTGGTGGAGCACGATGAAGAGGCCATCCGCAGCGCAGACTATATCGTCGATATCGGCCCCGGCGCCGGGGTGCATGGCGGTGAAATCGTTGCCGCCGGTAGCGCCGACAGCATTGCCAAGTGCAAAAAATCCCTCACCGGCCAATATCTCTCCGGCAAGAAAAAAATTGCCGTGCCTGAGGAGCGGTATATCCCGGACCCGGACTATATACTCCGTCTCAAAGGTGCCAGTGGCAACAACCTGAAAAACGTGGACCTGGAAATCCCCGTGGGACTGTTCACCTGCGTCACCGGTGTCTCCGGCTCCGGTAAATCCACCCTGATCAACACCACCCTGTATCCGCTTGCGGCAACCGCCCTGAACAAGGCCACCACCCTGAAGGCTGCACCCTACCAAGCAGTGCATGGGCTGGAGCACTTCGACAAGTGCGTGGATATTGACCAGAGCCCGATCGGGCGCACACCCAGGTCCAATCCGGCCACCTACACCGGTATTTTCACCCCAATCCGCGACCTGTTCGCCGGCACCCAGGAGGCGCGCTCCCGCGGCTACAAGCCCGGTCGCTTCAGCTTCAACGTCAAGGGCGGTCGCTGCGAGGCCTGCCAGGGCGATGGCGTCATCAAGGTGGAAATGCACTTCCTCCCGGATATCTACGTGCCCTGCGACACCTGCCACGGTAAGCGCTACAATCGCGAAACCCTGGAAGTACACTACAAGGGCAAAAATATCCACGAGGTACTGGAAATGACCGTGGAAGACGCACGGGGGTTCTTCGACCCGGTGCCTGCCATTGCCAAAAAACTGCAGACACTGATGGATGTGGGCCTCGCCTATATCAAGCTCGGCCAGGCAGCCACCACCCTCTCCGGCGGCGAAGCGCAGCGGGTGAAACTCTCGCGCGAACTGTCCAAGCGCGACACCGGCCAAACCCTGTATATTCTCGACGAACCCACCACCGGCCTGCACTTTGCCGATATCCAGTTACTGCTGGATGTATTGCACCGACTGCGTGATCACGGCAATACCATTGTTGTGATCGAACACAATCTGGACGTCATCAAAACCGCTGATTGGATCGTTGATTTGGGCCCAGAGGGCGGTTCCGGTGGCGGTCAAATTATTGCAGCGGGTTCACCGGAAGAGGTCGCGGAAATGGAATTGTCCCATACCGGGCAATTTCTCAAACCAATGCTCGAATAGCTTCATTCACAAAGGGTGCTGGATGACTCAGGCGCCCTGTTTACAAAGCATCTCCTTTATTAGTCCATTCTGAGATCAGTAAAATGAAGTTCTTAAATAAAGAGAGACTGAATTTACTTATCGCACTCTGTGCCATTCTGATTTCCACAGCCTCTTTCTATGCCACCTACCAACAGGCGACGGCAGCCAACCTCCAGGTCAAAGTAATGACCATGCCGATTGTGGAGTTCTCCCATGGCAATTTTGACATTAAAGAAAAAAAGCCGCTCATCTCCTTTACACTCAAAAATTCCGGATCAGGGCCAGCGATACTAAAATCCATTCAATTCAATTATAAAAACACTCCCAATTCCAATCATACCGATTTCTTAAAAGGCTGTTGTAAAAAAGAGTACAACGAGCTGATGAAAAATATTGCAAGTGCAAAAAGAGAAGAGAGAGATATCAGCTTTGATTCTGGGGGAATTGTCAGCAGCCCAACAAAAAATACTATTATTCCGACAAAGTCGGACTTCGAATTTCTAAGAGTCTACAGAGGGGATTTATCTATTGATCTTTGGGAAAAAATTGACCAAGAGAGATTCAACCTTTCCCTGATCGCCTGCTTCTGTTCGCCTCTTGGAGATTGCTATCAATCCAATTCAGAACATATTTCGGTAGAGGTTAATTCCTGCCCGACAGGTTAACTCTCCATCCATATAAGCCTTTAAGTGCACTTCCGCAAGGACAGCTATGCATATTGATATCAACTGTGATCTGGGAGAAGGCGACGATATCTCCAGTTGTGACCGCGATGCGAGTATCATGCCCTATATCTCCCGTTGCAATATCGCCTGCGGTGGCCATGCCGGAAGCCCCGAAATCATGCGCCTCTCTATTGCCAACGCCCTTGGGCAGCAGTTGCGGATCGGTGCTCACCCCGGATATCCCGACAGGGTAAATTTCGGACGCAAGTCCATAAAACTTTCCAGGAGTGAGCTGCTAGACTCTCTACAAGATCAAATCGGGCTGCTGCGCACATTCATTGCCGAAGCTGGAGCCGAGCTTGACCATATCAAGCTACACGGCGCGCTCTATAACGATGCGGAGTCGAATGAGGAACTGGCCGAACAAATTCTTATTTTCTTTGCGCAGGAATATCCCAATATGAAGATTGTCGGCCTCGCCAATGGCGCGATGGAAGTCGTTGGCAAAAAGTTCAACACTGCATTTATCCGCGAGGGCTTTATGGACCGGCGGTATCTGAGCAAGAAAAAACTGGCGCCGCGCGCACTGCCGGGATCTGTGATTACCGATCCGAAAAGCTGCCTTGATCAAGCACTTGCCCTGGCTCGGGGAGAAATATTTAGCGGCTACCGGGGCGAGCCCATTCAGCTTTCTGTGGATACCATCTGCCTGCACGGAGACACGCCTACTGCTCCGATTATCGCAAAACAGTTAATGCGGCATTTGCGCAAAAATGGCCTGACTATACACTCGTGAATTCTTTTTATAACAATACGGACCCCGACAGTTTCAGTTTCAAAATTATGGCAAACGGAGACTGCGCGCTGGATATCTGCTTTGCATCCCCACCGAGTGAAGACCTGAGCCGCTGTATTATCGGGATCAGGCAGTCGATCCAGAAGCGGGACTTCCCCGGCCTGGTTGATCTGATTCCCGCCTACCAGTGCCTGACGATTACTTTCGATCCACTCACCTGTAATCGCAGGCTTCTCACACAACAGCTAATAGAACTGGCTCAGGAGGTCATACAATCCCCCCCAGCGTTAAGAAGGAAGCCGCGTACCATCTCCATACCAGTTTGCTACGAAGAAGCATTTGCCCCGGACATGCACACAGTCAGTGAATACACAAAGTTATCCCGGGAGGAAATTATTGCCCTGCACACCCATCCACCCTATCTGGTGCATATGCTGGGCTTCTCACCGGGGTTTCTGTACCTAGGCGAGCTGGACCCACAGCTGCATTGCCCTCGCAAGCACACACCGCGCCTGCGGATTTCAGCGGGTGCTGTAGGCATCGGCGGCAGCCAGACCGGGGTTTACCCCCAGGCAACGCCCGGTGGTTGGCAGATCATCGGACAAACCCCCATCGGCCTGTTCCACCCTGCCAGCGATAGCCCCTGTATCGCTGAGCCCCTGGATATTGTCAAATTCCACCCGGTGGATATCACCCAGTTTGAGGCGATTAGGCAAAGTTACCCCCGCGCAAAATACAGGGAAAAACGCTGATGAGCATCTGCTTTACCCGTGCGGGCCTGCAAACCAGCGTTCAGGACTGTGGCCGCCCCGGCCTGATGCACTACGGCATTCCCCAGGGAGGTGCCGCCGATCCCCTGGCGATGACACTGGCAAACCTGATACTGGGCAATGTGACAAACAATCCAGTGATCGAAATCACCCTGACAGGACCCCGGATCGAATTTGGTTGCGACATCTCCATTGCCATTACCGGCGCCCAGTTTAAGGTCACCCACAATGGTAACGCCGTCAATAATTTTGAGACCATACAGATACAACGGGGCGACACTCTGGATTTCGCCCAGTTAATCAGCGGAGCCCGCGCCTATATTGGATTTTCCGGGAAAATGGTCGTACCGGAAATATTAGGTAGCTCGGCAACACACCTGATCAGCCATTTTGGCGGGCATCGGTGTGGCGCCATTACAGCTGGTGATAGTATTGATTTTTGCGATGTTCGAATAGCAAAAACCGTGCGCCTGGCCCGAAAGTTTCACCTTCACTACGCACCGCACCCACAATTTCGGGTGGTTTCTGGCCCGGATAAACACCTCTTTGACGACCATGTCATTGAGCAGTTTTACCACACCACTTACGCAGTATCGGCACAGAGTAACCGCATGGGTATTCGCTTGTGCCGCTCTTCCACCTCTCCCACCACGACAAGAAATGAAAGCGCGTTTGAACATATGATCTCATCCGGGCTCTACCCTGGAAGTATTCAGATTCCACCTAGCACCGAGCCCATTATTTCCTTTGTGGAGGGCCAGACTATTGGTGGCTATCCTCGCATTGCCCATGTTATCAAGGCGGATTTACACCGCCTCGGCCAGTTAAAACCCCATGATAAAGTTGACTTCCATCCTGTCGGGTTGGCGCAGGCAGCGCAGATTCTAAGGGAAAAATACCAGCGTCTTTTTGAACTCCAACAAAGCCTTGCCATTGGCAGCAAAGTCAGCTTGACTCTGTAGTATTTTAATTTTTTTTGTTATTTTTCTAAAAGTTTCGGATGAAAAATAACCAAAATTAACCTCCCTGTCTCATTCCGCACTGTCGTAAATACGCAACTTGAATATTCTCCAAACTAGTGCCGGTCCCGCACAAAAAGGGTTTCCACCAGGCAGCATCTTCTTTCTCTTTTCAGCGTTACCCGCTTGCAGAGAAAATGTTAGTTGAGGAAAAGACCAAATAGTCTTACATGACCAAATAGTTTTCATCAAAACTTCGCCTAGACCACCACAGAATTATTAACTACCCTCTGTAAGCTTTACCAAATCAGCAATTTGGACAAGTGTCTATTTTGGCCTGCCGGGAGAGGAAGGAATTACAGCAACGGCATCTTGCCTTGTACAGCTCAGCGCTATCCAAATAGCCTCGTCCAGAGAGAAAATACCAACTACCGGAAGGGGATTAATAATGATAAGAATTCTCCGTGGTTTTATGTCAGCCTTTATTGCCATCTCACTACTCACTGCCGCCTATGCGCAGGCCGAGCCGGGAGATTACAGTTTCTGGACCACCCTGAAACACCTGTTTGACCCTCCCGAGGCCAACGCACAGGTGACTCCTGAGCAGGCACAGGGCATGTACCCTCTCGCCCTGGATGACCCCAATTTTAACGATGGGTTCAGCCCCGGAAAATATGACCACTGGCAAAAAGTAGATGTTCCCGCCGATACCGGTGCCATGTGCGGTAATGGTTCGCCTTACAAGTTTTTTGTGTACCGGGTGCCGGATACCAGCAACACCATGTTCTATTTTGAAGGCGGTGGCGCCTGTTGGGATTATGAGAGCTGTTCCGGGGCTACAGGTATTCGCGGTGCACGCAATCCCAACGGTATTCCCGACAACTATGTACAGAACATCAACCTGCTGGACTTCCAAAATGCCGCCAACCTGGCCACCGCTGCAGTATCACCGCTGATTTACACCCACCATCCCTACAACCAATTTAAAACTGGTGAATGGAACCTGGTGTATGTGCCCTATTGCACAGGCGATATTTATGTGGGGGACAAAACGGAGGTCTATGAGGACGCCACGGGAGAGAATCCCGATCTGATATGGCACCACAATGGCGTGCGCAATGTGCAGGCGGTAACCTCTTGGGTCAAAAACAATTTACAAAAACCCAAGCAGATGGTGGCGGCGGGCTGCAGTGCCGGCAGTATCGGGGCGCTGCTGAACTATTCCAAGCTGCGCGCGGATATGGACGTGGACTACGGCTATCTGATTGATGATTCCGGCCCGCTCTACCGGGCCCCGCTGAACAGCGGAGACAACAACAGCTTTCCATCCCTACCCCTACACCAGAAAGTGCTGAGCTCCTGGACCACTTACTCCGCCGGTGGTGATCCCGATGATGTCAACCCGGTCAATATGCTCGCCAGCATTACTCCGGGATTCGACAAGAATGAACTGGCTTCGCTCTACTCCGCCCTGTCCGGTAAGTTTCCCAGTGACCGCCTCGGCATCACCCACTTCCTCGCTGACGGTAACTTCTCATCCTATTCCTACGAACGTTTCTATGAAGATATCTACAACGACCCGGATCCACAGTCCCGCCTGAACAAACTGCGCAACAAGTGGCAGCAGGACACTTTCGACAACCTGATTCCACAACTTGAGCAGACCAGCAACTGGGGCTACTATTTCCCGATGTACCGGGACTTCAATGAAAGTCACTGCACCACTATCCTGGATCTGGAATATGGCGAGATCGCCGAGCATGGGCTGGTATTGCGCGATTTCCTCAACAATATCGTCAACTACCAAGGCGGCGCCATGCTCCGAGCCTATGAATCAGATCAGGTTTCCGATTTCCAGAATAACCACAACTGGTTCTACGATTTGGTGGGCGGGCTGCTCTGACCGAGTGTTTGGATTTACCCGGCAACCCATTTGGTCGCCGGGTTCATAGTAGGATCCGTGATCCATGGTATGCGGCTGCTTGCATGGATCATCGGTCACTGGTTATTTTGACCTGAATACGCTTTTTCCCTCGCTTCCTGCAGACGCCTGCGAAGGTATTCCTGTTTGCTTATGCCACCGGGAAAATGTGTCATTCCCTGTACTTCAAGCACTATCTGCGCTTCTCTCTGTTTGTACTCGGCAAATCCCGGCACCGCTTCGTAGGGGTCATAGGCCGCTGTATTCTGCTGGGATTTCCTCTGGTAGCGCTCTACCAAATCACTGGCTGCCTGCTCGAACGCCTGCGCACTGACACTGTTACGCTCCAGCCAGGCCAGCTTCAGGGCCAGCGCCTCATAGGCCATGACACGCCCTTCAGACTCTATGGATTCGATCAGCTGCCAGACCTCCTCATCACTCAGCGACGAATCTCCATGGTTAAAATAGGCATCCAACGCCTGTTTATTCCGCTCCCTGCTCAGATAGGTTTTCACGCGCGGATCTGACAACAATCTGGCAGCCTCTTTACCACGCATTTTTTCAGGAGCCTGGCTCTGCAATGCGTGTAAATCCATCGAACGCGTTTCTACCTTCGCACCACGACTATTTCCGACATCATCAGGTGTTGGAATGAAATACCACCAGGTAGTGGCACCAGTGGCCAGAAGCAGGGTGATACCAACAGACAGCAGAATCTTATTATTCATTGTTGCCATTTCCGCGCTATATCGGGATAATGGGAGCAGTGTAATAGGCTTGGGGGAATGTGCAAGGCGCGCTGGACTATCTACACGCGAAGGCATGAACAAATCATGCTATGAAAGGAAGGAAATGAGTTAAAAAATCAACTCCCGCAATAACTGCTAAGCCCTGCGGCAGCAAAAAGGCAAAGCTGGTAAAAATTACACCCAGTTGATCTTCCGCTCGTCAGCAGACGGATTCCCACACGGGGTTTCTTTGCGGGGCACAAAGCCTGCCCGGGATGCTGGTGGCAGGTTGTGCTGCTCCCAACGGGCCACTGCCTCTCCACACCTGCGGCGTTGCGCATCGGTGAGTGTTTTCCCATCGGGCCATTTACCCAACTCAATAGCGCGTTTCAGGCTCCCTACAATGTGCGGATTGAGCGTGTTGAGCAATTCTTCGAAAGGCATGAAGCGGTAATCTCAGTTGGTGTCTGTACAAAAAAGCCGGTCGATGACCGGCTTTTTTTTGCTCCAGATGGGCCGCGATCTAGGCCTCGGCTGCTTCGGGCTCATCTTCCGCCTGGGGACGATCCACCAGTTCGACATAGGCCATCGGCGCCTTGTCGCCCGTCCGGAAGCCGCATTTCAAAATACGGATGTATCCACCTGGGCGAGCTTCATAGCGGGGACCCAGTTC
Organism: Microbulbifer jejuensis; assembly: GCF_047289955.1. NCBI lineage: Bacteria > Pseudomonadati > Pseudomonadota > Gammaproteobacteria > Cellvibrionales > Microbulbiferaceae > Microbulbifer > Microbulbifer jejuensis. Next base: position 35,628 of record NZ_JBLBUB010000014.1, on the reverse strand, counting down.
ATCGAACAGCTTGCGCACGGTGTCCTTGTCACGGGTACGGGCGAAAGCCAGGCGGCGATTGGCAACACTGTCCTTCTTGGCCAGGGTAATTAGCGGCTCGGCAACGCGGCGTAATTCCTTGGCCTTGGGCAGGGTGGTTTTGATCAGTTCGTGCTCCACCAGAGAGGCGGTCATGTTCTTGAACATGGCCTTGCGGTGGGCGCTGGTTCGGCTGAATTTACGGCCACTATAGCGATGACGCATGACTCAATTCCTTACGACCACAATTGTGCTGTCACAGCAGGTCGTTCTGGAGCGGCGTCACATCTAACTGTGGCACCACTCGGGTTTTCTCTACTTGTCACGACACTGCCGCGACTACCAAATACTTACAGTGGGCTTAATTTGCTGTCACCTTTAAGGCTGACCGGAGGCCAGTTTTCCAGGCGCATACCCAGAGACAGACCCCGGGAAGCCAATACGTCCTTGATTTCGGTCAGGGACTTTTTGCCAAGGTTCGGGGTCTTCAGCAGTTCCACTTCGGTGCGTTGAATCAGGTCACCGATATAATAGATATTTTCCGCTTTCAGACAGTTGGCCGAACGTACCGTCAGTTCCAGGTCGTCGACCGGACGCAACAGTACCGGATCGACCTCCGGCTCCTCCGCCTTGGGCTGTGCATCCTTTTCACCTTCCAGGTCCACAAATACCGCCAACTGTTGTTGCAGGATGGTGGCTGCGCGGCGGATCGCCTCTTCCGGGTCCAGAGTACCGTTGGTCTCCAGATCCAGAACCAGCTTGTCCAGGTCAGTGCGCTGCTCTACACGTGCGCTCTCCACACTGTAGGCCACACGGCGCACCGGACTGTAGGAGGCGTCCAGCTGCAAACGACCGATTGTGCGACCTTCCTCTTCCTCGCCACGGCGGGCGTCGGCGGGCTGGTAGCCACGACCGCGCGCCAGGGTAAGGCGAAGACTGAGCTCCACATCACCGGTGATGTTGGCAATCACGTGCTCGGGATTCACAATCTCGATATCGTGATCCGCCTGGATATCCCCAGCTGTCACTGCACCGGGCCCCCGCTTGCTCAGGCTCAATACCGCCTGATCCTTGCCGTGCATCACAACCGCGATTTCTTTCAGGTTGAGCAGGATCTCAATAACGTCTTCCTGCACACCTTCGATCGCGCTGTATTCGTGCTCGACACCGTCGATTTCAACTTCGGTGACAGCGCAGCCCGGCATGGAGGACAGCAAGATGCGACGCAGTGCGTTGCCAAGAGTGTGGCCAAAGCCACGTTCCAGGGGCTCCAGAACCACTTTGGCATGATTCGGATTGTACTCGGTGACGTCAATACGACGCGGTGTCAAAAACTCGTTGACAGCAGTCTGCATAGCCATACCTGTTTACAGTTGCACTCCATAAAGTGGACGAATTGTTACTTGGAGTACAGTTCCACGATAAGGTTTTCGTTGATCTCTGCAGGCAGATCGACACGATCCGGAATGCGCTTGAAAGTGCCTTCCAGTTTGCTCGCGTTCACATCCACCCACTCGACATCGCCACGCTGGGTAGCGAGTGATACAGAATTCTGGATACGCAGCTGCTTCTTGGCTTTCTCGCGCACAGCAACGACATCACCTTCTTGTACTTGGTAAGAAGGAATGTTTACAGTGGTGCCATTGACCAGAATTGCCTTGTGTGAAATCAGCTGGCGCGCTTCAGCGCGGGTAGAGCCAAAGCCCATACGGTAAACCACGTTGTCCAGGCGCTTTTCCAGAAGTTGCAACAAGTTTTCACCCGTTGCACCCTTAATGCGTGCCGCTTCCTTATAGTAGTTGCGGAACTGCTTTTCCAGTACACCATAAATGCGGCGAACCTTTTGCTTCTCGCGCAACTGAACGCCGTAGTCAGAAAGACGACCGCGGCCAGCACCGTGCTGGCCGGGCTTGGATTCTGCGCGACACTTGGAGTCGTGCGGACGCACGCCACTTTTCAGCTGCAGATCAGTGCCTTCACGGCGGGACAGTTTACATTTTGGTCCAATATAACGTGCCATTTTATCAGCCCCCTCTTACACGCGACGTTTTTTCGGCGGACGACAACCGTTATGCGGGATCGGCGTCACGTCGGTGATATTGGTGATTTTGTAGCCGCAGTTGTTCAGTGCGCGAACAGCAGATTCGCGACCGGGGCCCGGGCCCTTCACTTCTACGTCGAGGTTTTTCAGGCCATACTCCTGCGCTGCAGTACCTGCGCGCTCAGCGGCAACCTGGGCTGCAAACGGGGTGCTCTTACGCGAGCCACGGAAGCCAGATCCACCTGCGGTGGCCCAGCTGAGGGTATTACCCTGGCGATCAGTGATCGTCACGATCGTGTTGTTGAACGATGCGTGGATGTGGGCAATACCGTCGACAACGGTCTTTTTGACCTTTTTGCGAACAGTAGTTTTTGGCTTAGCCATACCAGTATCCTAAATCCTGTATCAAATCCCCTTGGTTTCTCACCGAAAAGGGGCTTGTTAAACCGCGATATCGCGCCTTAATCAGGCTTACTTGCGAATCGGCTTGCGCGGACCCTTGCGGGTGCGGGCATTGGTCTTGGTGCGCTGACCACGCAGCGGTAAGCTGCGACGGTGACGCAGACCACGGTAGCAACCCAGGTCCATCAAGCGTTTGATGTTCATGGAGACTTCGCGGCGCAGGTCGCCCTCTACAGTGAGTTTTGCAACTTCACCGCGGATAGTTTCGATCTGCTCTTCAGACAGGTCGCGGATTTTGGTGGATTCAGCGATACCAATCGCTGCCAAAATAGTTTTTGCCGCAGTCCGACCAACCCCGTAGATGTGGGTCAGGGAAATCACGGCGTGCTTGTGATCTGGTACATTGACACCAGCAATACGTGCCATAGAGGCGTACTCCACGTATTGGGAGCCACAGCTATTTAAGTATGTGACTCTACTTTGATTTCGGCGCTGACAGCGACTAAAAAACCGACGGCACCACTAAAAAGGCGCGCAAGAATAGCTTTTCAGACACCAATTTGCAATAGCCCGCATCCACTTCGGTTTCCCCAAGCGGATACGGACGACAGTCAGCGCCCCCAGTTGGGAGCCTGCATTAGTGGCCGGACTCCCACCCAAGCGAACGTAACGCCAGGGTACTGCCACTCCACAATACGCTGTAGTGGGTGGCAAATTCTTTCAGATTTATACAGAGAAACCCGAATCGGCAACTCCGCACAGGGCTGACCCAAGATTAGCCTTGACGCTGCTTGTGACGCGGCTCAGCGCTGCAGATTACCCGCAGAACACCCTTGCGGCGCACGATTTTGCAGTTACGGCAGATCTTTTTTACAGAAGCGCGTACTTTCATGACCTTACCTCAATTCAATCAAACTGCGAGCAGGTGGCGCACTAACGGCGACCGTAACTCTGCAGGTTCGCTTTTTTCATCATACCTTCGTACTGGTGCGACAGCAGATGCGATTGTACCTGTGCCATAAAGTCCATCACTACCACCACAACGATCAGCAGTGAGGTACCCCCCAGATAGAAGGGAACGTTAAATCCAACCACCAGGAACTGTGGCAGCAGGGATACCAGCGCGATATACACAGCACCGACCAGAGTGAGACGGGTCAGCACACTGTCGATATAGCGGGCAGTCTGCTCACCCGGGCGGATGCCCGGCACATAGGCACCGGACTTTTTCAGGTTGTCTGCCACTTCACTCGGATTGAACATCAAAGCCGTATAGAAGAAGCAGAAGAAACCAATCAGCAGTGCGAACAGAATAATATTCAGCGGCTGTCCCGGTCCCAGCTGCAACGCCATCCACTGTAGGATCTCGGCACCCATACCTTCGCCGCCCTGGCCAAACCACTGCGCCAGCGTAGCCGGGAACAGCAGGATACTGCTGGCGAAGATCACCGGGATAACACCGGCCATATTCACTTTCAGCGGCAGGTGGCTCGCCTGCGCAGCCGGTGCGGCGGAGTAGCGCCCCGCCTGGCGCCGGGCGTGGTTGATAGTGATACGACGCTGACCGCGCTCCATCACCACCACAAAGAATACCACGGCAATGCCGATGATACCGATGATCAGCAGCATCAGGACATGCAGCTCACCCTGCCGCGCCTGTTCAAACGCCTGGCCGATGGCACCGGGCAGGCCGGCCACGATACCGGCAAAAATCAGCATGGAAATGCCGTTGCCAACTCCGCGCTCAGTGATCTGCTCACCGAGCCACATCATAAAGACCGCGCCGGTCACCAGCGAGGTGACTGCCACAAAGTAAAAACCAAACGCAGGCTCGGCCGAGTAAGCCAGGTTCTGCCCGGCCAACCCGAAGGTCATGCCGATCCCCTGTATCAGAGCCAGAAGTACCGTCAAGTAACGGGTGTACTGGTTGATTTTGCGTCTACCGGCCTCCCCTTCCTTCTTCAATGCCTCCAAGGAGGGGGTGACCGCACTCATCAGCTGCATGATGATGGAGGCAGAGATATAGGGCATGATCCCCAATGCCAGAATACTCATCCTCTCCAGGGCGCCGCCGGAGAACATGTTAAACAGACCAAGGATGGTTCCCTGGTTCTGGTTAAACAGGTTTGCCAGTTTTTCCGGATCAATACCGGGCACCGGAATATGTGTTCCCAAACGGTAAACAAGAATCGCTAGGAACAGAAAACGAAGGCGAGCCCAAAGCTCGCCCAATCCCTTCCTGTTGCCCAGGGGATTTCCACCGGATCCTGGTCGTGCCATTGGCGCCTCGATTAGTCTTCTATTTTACCGCCAGCAGCTTCGATAGCCGCTTTTGCGCCCTTGCTTACTCCCAGCCCTTTTACGGTAACAGCTTTAGTCAGCTCACCTGAGAGAAACACCTTGGCGCGTTTAATATGGCTGCCGATAATATCGGCATTCTTAAGCGCTGCCAAATCGATTACATCATTTTCTACCTTGGCCAGCTCTGCCAGACGGATTTCCGCGGTGAAACGAGAAACACGCGCGGTGAAACCGTACTTCGGCAAGCGCTTTTGCAAAGGCATCTGACCGCCTTCGAAACCGGGTCGAACGCTGCCGCCGGAACGTGCTTTTTGACCTTTGTGGCCGCGGCCAGCGGTCTTGCCCAAACCACTACCGATACCACGACCCACACGCTTGGCAACTTGCTTGTGGCCCTGTACGGGAGATAAGTCGTTCAAACGCATGCTACTCTCCCTCAACCTGAACCAGGTAGTTTACTCTGTTGATCATGCCGCGCACGGAAGGCGTGTCTTCCACTTCCACTGTGTGGCCGATGCGGCGCAGGCCCAGACCCACAACGCACGCCTGATGACTTTTCAGGCGTCCATTGATACTTTTGATCTGGGTGACTTTAATGGTCTTCTTAGCCATGGTCTTAACCCACCAATAACCTTAAACCGAGGCTGCGATCAGCCCAGGATCTCTTCGACTGATTTACTGCGCTTGGCTGCCACATCCTCAGGGCTTTGCATCTGCTCCAGCGCCTTGAAGGTTGCGCGCACGACATTCACCGGATTGGTGGAACCGTAGCACTTGGCCAATACGTTGTGCACACCGGCCATTTCCAGAACAGAGCGCATGGCGCCGCCGGCAATAACACCGGTACCCTGGGAGGCGGGTTGCATGTAAATCTTGGAACCGCCGTGGCGGCCGTTGGTAGCGTACTGGATAGTGTCACCATTCAGCTCTACCTGGACCATGTTGCGGCGCGCGGCTTCCATCGCCTTCTGGATCGCAACCGGCACTTCTCGCGCCTTGCCTCGACCGAAACCAATGCGACCGTTGCCGTCGCCAACGACAGTCAGTGCGGTAAAGGCGAAAATACGACCACCTTTCACCGTCTTGGCAACGCGATTGACCTGGACCAGCTTCTCCTGCAGGCCTTCGTCGTTGCTTTTGTCTTTCTCTCTAGCCATAACTCAACCCTTAGAATTTCAGACCGGCTTCGCGGGCAGCGTCAGCCAGAGCCTTAACACGGCCGTGGTACTTAAAGCCGCTGCGATCAAAGGCAACCTCTTCAACGCCGGCGGCCTTGGCGCGTTCGGCAATCAGCTTGCCAACTGCAGTGGCGGCGTCAACGTTACCGGTTGTGCCTGTGCGCAGATCCTTGTCCAGGGTAGAGGCACAAGCCAGTACCGTACTGCCTTCAGCGGACAGAACCTGTGCATAAATGTGACGCGGTGTGCGGTTCACGGTGAGGCGAACAGCGCGTAGCTCACGGATCTTGGCGCGGGCACGACGTGCACGACGCAAGCGGGATGCTTTCTTAACGTTCATATCTATGCCCTACTTACTTCTTCTTGGCCTCTTTGCGATACACGCGCTCGTCCGCGTAGCGAACACCCTTACCTTTGTAGGGCTCCGGCGGACGGAAGGCGCGGATTTCGGCGGCCACCTGGCCCAACAGCTGCTTATCGCTGCTCTTCAGTACGATTTCAGTCTGGCTCGGCGTTTCCGCAGTCACACCCTCCGGCAACTGATAATCGATCGGGTGGGAGAAACCCAGGGTCAGGTTAACCTTTTTCCCGGCGGCTTTCGCACGATAACCAACACCCAGCAACTGCAGTTTCTTCTCAAAGCCAGCGCTTACGCCAACAACCATGTTGTTGACCAGCGCACGGGTAGTGCCTGATAGCGCCTTGGCCTGCTTGGAATTATTACGCGCGGCGAACGTCAGCTGGCTGTCTGCCTGGCTCACTGTTACATCACCGTGAATAACCATACTCAAGTTACCGTTACTACCTTTTACCGCGATATCCTGACCTTTCAGGTCGATGCTAACACCTGCGGGGACAACTATCGGACTATTTGCTATTCGAGACATGTTAACCCCCGTTTAGAATACGGTGCAGAGCACTTCGCCACCGACACCCGCCTGGCGCGCAGCGCGATCAGTCATCACACCCTTGGAGGTGGAAACAATCGCGATGCCCAGACCACCGCGCATGGTTGGCAGCGCTTTCTTACCGGAGTAAGCGCGCAGGCCCGGACGGGAAACGCGATCCAGTTCGGCGATAACCGGCTTGCCCTGAAAATATTTCAGGACAATAGTCAGTTCAGGCTTAGCGCTTTCACTTATATTCAAGTCAGTGACGTAACCTTCGTCTTTCAGGACTTTAGCTACCGCCACTTTCAGTTTGGATGATGGCAGGGTGACCTCCGCCTTTCCGCGCGCCAGGGCATTGCGGATGCGGGTCAGCATATCTGCCAGCGGATCTTGCATACTCATTTATTGAGGCTCCTCAAATCTGCCTAAAACCGGTTCGCCATTACCAGCTGGATTTCACCAGACCGGGCACATCACCGCGCATTGCCGCTTCGCGCAGTTTGTTACGACACAGGCCGAACTTGCGGTATACAGCGTGGGGGCGACCAGTGATACGGCAGCGGCGTTGCTGGCGTACCGGGCTTGCATCGCGCGGCAGTTTCTGCAGCTTGAGCTGAGCCTCCCACTGCTCCTCATCAGAAGCAGTGGCACTGGCGATGATCGCCTTCAGCTCTTGACGCTTGACGGCGTACTTAGCTGCGGTTCGAGCGCGCTTGTGCTCGCGCGCAATCATGGATTTCTTCGCCATGGAATCCTCTTAACCCTTGAGTGGGAAGTTGAACGCTTTCAGCAGTGCACGACCTTGATCGTCGTTTGCCGCTGTGGTGGTAATACAAATATCCAGGCCGCGGAGCTTGTCTACTTTGTCATAGTCAATTTCCGGGAAGATAATTTGCTCGGTCACACCCATTGAGAAATTGCCGCGGCCATCAAACTGCTTCGGGCTGATGCCTCGGAAGTCGCGGACACGCGGGATTGCGATGTCGATCAAACGCTCCAGGAATTCGTACATGCGCTCACCGCGCAGCGTTACCTTGCAGCCGATCGGCCAACCATCGCGGATCTTAAAGCCCGCAATAGATTTACGCGCTTTAGTCACAATAGGCTTCTGACCAGTAATTGCTGTCATATCGTTGACAGCGTGATCCAGCACCTTCTTATCACCAATCGCTTCACCAACACCCATGTTGACGGTGATCTTGGTGATGCGCGGCACTGCCATCACATTCTCAAGGCCCAGCACTTCTTTGAGCTTGGGCGCGAGTTCTTTCGTGTAGAGCTCTTTAAGCTTTGCCATGATCTACCAACCTGCTTCTGCGCCTAATGCCCTAGATGGCTTCGCCGCTGGATTTGAAGACGCGAATCTTACTGCCGTCTTCCAGTACTTTAAAGCCCACCCGATCAGCCTTCTGGGTGTTGGGGTTAAAGATGGCCACATTGGAGGCCTGCAGGGCAGACTCTTTCTCAACAATGCCACCGGCAACGCCCAACTGGGGATTCGGCTTTTGGTGTTTTTTGATCATCTGTACACCGGCAACAATCAGGCGGCCGTCGTTCAGTACCTTACGCACCGATCCACGCTTGCCCTTGTCGCGACCGGCGATGACGATCACTTCGTCGTCACGCTTGATCTTGCGCATAACTCTTCTCCGCTTGAGGCCTAGATAACTTCGGGAGCGAGCGAGATGATCTTCATGAACTTCTCACCGCGCAGTTCGCGCGTTACCGGACCAAAAATACGGGTGCCAACCGGCGCCAATTGCTGGTTGAGCAGTACCGCTGCGTTATCGTCAAATTTAATCAGGGAGCCATCTGCGCGGCGCACACCTTTTCTGGTGCGAACCACAACAGCGTTCATTACCTGACCCTTCTTTACTTTACCGCGGGGGATGGCTTCCTTAACGGTCACCTTAATAATGTCACCCACGCCAGCATAACGACGATGGGAGCCGCCCAGCACCTTGATGCACATGACGCGGCGAGCCCCACTGTTGTCAGCTACTTCTAAGTAGGATTCCGCTTGAATCATTGTCTCTCTCCGAAACCTTTCAATTCGGCAGTCAATGCGCTAGGGGTTAAACCTTCGCCGCACGCTCTACAATTTTCTGTAAAGCCCAGGATTTGCTCTTGGACAGCGGACGAGACTCCTCAATGGTGACAACATCGCCGATATTGCATTCATTGCTCTCGTCATGCGCCTTGAGCTTGGTGGACTTGTTTACAATTTTGCCGTAGATCGGGTGCTTAACACGGCGCTCGATCAAAACGGTGATGGTTTTTTCCATCTTGTCACTCACGACTTTGCCGGTAAGTGTGCGCTTCAGTTTTGCTTCAGCCATGATTAATTACCTGCCTTCTCGGTCAACACAGTCTTAATGCGAGCAATGTCGCGACGAGCCTGCTTCAGCAGATGGGTCTGAGCCAGCTGACCGGTGGACTTTTGCATGCGAAGTTTGAACTGAGCCTCAAGTTGATTCAAAAGCTCCTGGTTCAACTCTTCAACTGACTTTTCGCGTAGATCTGCAGTCTTCATTACATCACCGAACGCTTAACGAAAGTTGTTTTTACAGGCAGCTTGGCCGCGCCCAAGGCGAAAGCCTCGCGAGCCAGCTCCTCGGACACCCCCTCCATTTCATAGAGGACCTTGCCCGGCTGGATCTGCGCCACCCAATATTCAACGCCCCCTTTACCTTTACCCATACGGACTTCGAGGGGCTTGTTGGTAATGGGCTTGTCCGGAAACACGCGAATCCAGATTTTACCACCACGTTTTACATGGCGGGTCATTGCACGGCGAGCCGCTTCTATCTGGCGTGCGGTAATGCGACCGCGACCGATAGACTTCAGGCCGAACTCGCCAAAGCTCACTTTTGAGCCGCGCTGGGAAAGCCCGCGATTGCGGCCTTTCTGTACCTTGCGGAATTTTGTACGCTTTGGTTGCAGCATCTGCGTACCCCTTATTTAGCAGCTTTCTTGCGGCTCTTCACCGGCTTCTCATCGGGTATTTCGTCACCGATGACTTCGCCTTTAAAGATCCACACCTTGATACCGATGATGCCGTAAGTGGTCATCGCTTCGGCGGTGGCATAGTCGATGTTGGCGCGCAGGGTGTGCAGGGGCACACGGCCCTCCCGGTACCATTCGGTGCGGGCGATTTCCGCTCCACCGAGACGACCGCTGACCTGTATCCTGATACCCTGAGCGCCCTGTCGCATCGCATTTTGTACCGCACGCTTCATCGCGCGACGGAACATAACGCGGCGTTCCAGTTGCTGAGCGACGTTCTGGGCCACCAGGGTGGCATCCACGTCAGGCTTGCGAACCTCTGCGATGTCGATGTGCACAGGCACGCCCATTCGCGCGCTAACCTCTTTGCGCAGACGCTCAACGTCTTCGCCTTTTTTACCGATCACAATACCCGGTCGCGCGGTGTGAATAGTCACTCGTGCGGTGTTCGCCGGGCGTTGGATCTCGATACGGCTCACAGAGGCGTGGGCCAGTTTTTTGCGAATGTACTCGCGAACTTTCAGATCCGTGTACAGCTTGTCTGCGTACTCGTCACTGCCGGCATACCAAACAGAAGTATGCTTTTTAACGATACCCAGACGAATGCCGGTAGGATGTACTTTTTGTCCCATGGTTTTCTCGCCTGCTCTGTTATTTCTCGGCCACTTTCACAGTGATGTGACAAGTACGCTTAAGAATACGATCGGCACGGCCTTTCGCGCGCGGTTTAATGCGCTTCATGGTCATACCTTCATCCACAAAAATTGTGGAGACTTTCAGCTCGTCAACATCCGCACCTTCGTTGTGCTCGGCATTGGCAATGGCCGACTCCAGAATCTTCTTGACAATCGCCGCACCCTTTTTATTGCTGAATGCGAGGATGTCCAGAGCTTCTTCAGCGCCTTTGCCGCGCACCTGATCCGCTACCAGTCGCGCCTTTTGCGCCGATAGTTGTGCGCCGCGTAATTTTGCTGCTACTTCCATCTTTATAACCTCGGCTTAGCGCTTCTTCGCTTTCTTGTCCGCAGTGTGACCGCGGTAGGTACGGGTAGCAGCGAACTCGCCCAACTTGTGGCCAACCATTTCCTCATTAACCAAAACGGGGACGTGCTGACGACCGTTGTGTACGGCAATTGTCAACCCAACCATTTCCGGCATAATCATAGAACGGCGGGACCAGGTTTTAATCGGTCGACGATCATTGGCTGCAATCGCCGCCTCCACCTTTTTGATCAGATGCAGATCAATAAAGGGACCTTTCTTTAAGGAGCGTGGCACTGTCGATTCCTCTCTAGCTGCTCAGACGTCGCGTGGCTTACTTGCCGCGGCGACGTACAATCATCTTATCGGTGCGCTTGTTCTTGCGCGTTTTCTTACCTTTGGTCGGCACACCCCACGGCGTCACCGGATGGCGCCCACCAGAGGTACGGCCTTCACCACCACCGTGCGGATGGTCGACCGGGTTCATCGCCACACCGCGAACAGTCGGGCGAACACCGCGCCAGCGCGCGGCACCAGCTTTACCTAACTTGCGCAGGCCGTGTTCAGAATTGCCCACTTCCCCCAGGGTTGCACGGCACTCAGCGAGCACCTTGCGCGTTTCTCCAGAGCGCAGACGAATGGTTGCGTACTGGCCCTCCCTCGCCACCAGTTGCACGGCAGCACCGGCAGAGCGTGCCAGTTGGGCACCTTTGCCCGGCTTCAGCTCGATCGCATGGATCACAGAACCCACCGGAACATTGCGCAGAGGCAGGGTATTGCCCACCGCAATCGGTGCGGCATCGCCAGACTGAATGGTGGCACCCGCCTTGAGCCCCTTCGGCGCGATAATGTAACGGCGCTCACCATCGGCATAACACACCAGAGCGATGTGTGCGCTGCGGTTCGGATCGTACTCCAGACGCTCAACTTTAGCCGGAATACCGTCTTTGTTGCGCTTGAAATCGATGGCGCGGTAGTGCTGCTTATGGCCACCACCGATGTGACGGGTAGTGATACGACCATTGTTGTTACGGCCACCACTTTTGCTTTTACTCTCCAGCAGAGGCGCGTATGGAGCCCCCTTGTGCAGGTCGGGGTTTACAACCTTTACCAGGTGACGGCGGCCCGCGGAGGTCGGTTTTGTTTTGACAATTGCCATGCTAACAGTCCCCTTTACTCAGCAGCTTCAAAGTTGATGTCGCTGCCTTCAGCCAGGCGGACATAGGCTTTTTTCCAGTCGCTGCGACGGCCCATGCCGTTGCGAGTGCGCTTGGTTTTACCTTTTACGTTCACGGTGCGAACCTGCTCAACGGAGACGTTAAACAGTTTCTCGACCGCAACCTTGATCTCCGCTTTCTCGGCATCGGTGGAAACCTTGAAAACCACCTGGTTGGCACTATCGGCCAACCCTGCAGCTTTTTCGGAAATTACCGGGCCCAGCAGTACTTTGTAGAGTCGCTCTTGGTTCATCCCAGCACCTCCTCAATCTTCTTGAGCGCGGCCACGGTTACCACGACCTTGTCAAAACGAATCAGGCTGACGGGATCAATTGCCTGTACATCGCGGACGTCGATCTTGTGCAGATTGCGCGCGGCCAGGTAGAGATTTTCGCTCACCTCTTCGGTCACGATCAGCGCCTCGGACAAGTCAAACTGGGCCAGCTTACTGACCAGCTGTTTGGTTTTAGGCGCATCCACGTCAAAGGACTCCACCACCACCAGCCGCTCCTGCCGAGCCAGCTCAGACAGAATGCTGCGCAGCGCAGCGCGGTACATTTTCTTATTCAGCTTTACGCCGTGATCGCGTGGCTCAGCGGCAAAGGTTACCCCACCGGAACGCCACAACGGGCTGCGAATAGTACCGGCGCGCGCACGGCCGGTGCCTTTCTGACGCCAGGGCTTTTTGCCACCACCGGAAACCGCGGAGCGATTTTTTTGCGCCTTGGTGCCCTGACGTGCGCCAGCCATATAGGCGACAACGGTCTGATGCACCAGATCCTGATTAAATTCACGCCCGAAAGTCACTTCAGAGACAGCTATTGTGCCTTTGGCGCCTTCGGGAGTAGCGATATTCAGTTCCATATCCATTTCCCCCAGACTTAGGCTTTCACTGCCGGACGAACGATTACATTGCCACCGGGAGCGCCGGGTACGGCACCTTTAACCAGCAATAAACTACGCTCAGCATCGACACGAACAACTTCCAGGTTTTGCACGGTTACGCGCTCAGCACCCATATGCCCGGCCATCTTCTTACCTTTCCATACCCGGCCAGGAGTCTGGCACTGACCGATAGAGCCGGGTGCCCGATGGGAAAGAGAGTTACCGTGAGTGGCGTCCTGGGTGCGAAAATTCCAGCGCTTAACACCGCCCTGGAAACCTTTACCTTTGGAGGTACCGGTGACATCGATCTTCTGGCCAGCTTCGAAGCTGGAAGCAGTGATTTCAGAACCGATTTCGAAAGTCTCTTCAGAATCGTCAGTGCGCAGTTCGAAAAGACGGGTGCCAGCCTCTACGCTGGCTTTGGCGAAGTGGCCCGCTTCGGGCTTGGAGACGCGGGAAGCCTTGCGCTTACCCACTGCCACTTGGACAGCGGCATAGCCGTCAGCTTCCACAGTTTTCACTTGGGTGACGCGATTCGGAGCAACCTCGATTACGGTTACCGGAATAGATACGCCATCTTCTGTGAAGATGCGAGTCATGCCGCTCTTGCGGCCGACAATACCTGTTGTCATCTTTTTCAACCTCTCAGTGCACGGGGCTTTAACCCACTGCGGCCGCCCAGTTTCAGAGCGTTACACTACCCAGACCTTTTTCGCCCGGGGTTCGGATTTGGTAGTTAGTAAAAGTTAGCCGAGACTAATCTGGACCTCAACACCGGCGGCCAGATCGAGCTTCATCAGCGCATCGACGGTTTTCTCGGTCGGCTCAACAATGTCCAGCAAACGCTTGTGCGTACGAATTTCGTACTGGTCGCGCGCGTCTTTGTTAACGTGCGGAGAAATCAGCACAGTGTACTTTTCTTTGCGCGTCGGCAGCGGGATTGGGCCGCGTACCTGAGCACCGGTGCGCTTGGCCGTCTCTACAATCTCCTGTGTAGACGCATCGATCAGCTTGTGATCAAAGGCCTTCAGGCGAATTCGGATACGTTGACCCTGCATGGAATCAAACTCCAACTAAGAAATAAAGAACGTCCTTCTACGCAGCCCCGAGGGCGGGCGAAAAGGAGCGCGAATTCTACGGTCCGTGCGGGAGGCTGTCAACCGCGCACGCGCACAAATTTCACCCGGCGAAACTACAATGGAGTATCCGCAGTGAAATGAGGAGGGTTCCAATATGACCATTGCCGCAAGATTGAGCCAATATCTTAATGACCAATCGGTCGATTACCATTTGATTCAACACCCCCACAGCCGCACCAGCCGCGAGAGTGCCCATGCCGCCCACGTGCGGGAAGACCAAGTTGCCAAGGCGATTCTGCTCCGGGACGAAGAGGGCCCTGTGCTGGTGGTTATCCCTGCAAGCAGCAGCCTGGATATGCGTGCAGTACACGATGAAACCGGGCGAAACGGTCTGGAGATGGTAGCGGAAAATGAGCTTGGCTCAATTTTCCCCGACTGTGAGCTGGGCGCCCTGCCGCCTGTGGGACAAGCCTATGGCATTACAACCATGCTCGACAGCAGCCTGAGTCACTGTGAAACCATTTATTTCGAGGCCGGTGACCACGAGGAGCTGGTGGAGATGGATGGCCCCCTCTTCCTTAAATTGTTCGAGGGCTGCCCGCGCTGCGACCTGAGCAAGGACTGGCCCTAGGAAAAGCGGGAGAGCAATGACCCCGCCTCCCCGGAGACCAGAAATTCTCGCAGGGGGACTTCGCTGCGAAATTGTCCCACTCTGGGCGACTGAGCGGTCGATTGTCCGCCTGCCGCTGCCCCGGGATACACCTCAGCCACCATAAAACTGACCTCTTTACATCCCGATAGCAGGGCGACAGGGAAAACCACCCACTGATCTGACTGATCAGCGCCGCGGGTTTTCCCGAATGCACCCGCTGATATCGCCGACCAGACAAAGCGTACACACGACACCGGAAGGGGCTGGTGTGCTCCCTGAGATGCAAGCGGGACAGACAGTTGCACCGGTTTTTCAAGCGCCCCAATCTCACAGACCATAAAAAATCCGTATCATACGGGCAAACAACAAAAATGGCGTAACCGCAGACAACTTACCCTGCCAAACGCATCGCGCCCCCTTTACGTCCCCACTTATGGAGGTTACTAATGGCTGTCGATCAATACCGACAATGGCTGCGCACCGCCGCCCGACTTTCCCAGCGGGACCACGAGGCAGAAGACCTGCTACAGGAAGGCCTGCTCGCCGCTGTCAAGGCACAGCGAAAACCCATTCAAGATGCCGGGGATGCGGCCTGGTTTTACGGGGTACTGCGCAATCTCGCCGCCATGAATACCCGCCAAGCCAAGCGTCGCCAGGTGCGTGAAGCAAGCTATGCTTCAGGCGAAGGTGAATCCAACGCCGACTTGGTCACATTCGACGAAGATACTATTCCGACCCTGCCCACCGGGCAGCGCTTGATTCTACTCCTGACTTTAAATGGGCTCAGCAAAGGTGAGATCTGCCGGGTACTCAGCATTTCCGATGCCGCCCTGCGGCAACGTCTCAGCGCCCTGCGAAAGAAGCTGGCTTCACAACAATCAAACAGCAGGACCGATCCCGCGGGCCTGGCCGCAGCCTATGCCGCACGCCTGGATAAAACAAATCCTTCCGGGGCCGGCCTCCGGCGAGCGGCCCTGGCACGCGGCCCCTCGCGCCTGTCCAGCTTTCGTTTCGGTATCACCGACCCGGACAGCAACCTTTTTACGATCAGCCATTCGAGCAAAAAATAGCACAGGTCACCCATTGCCAGATACCCAGGCGCTGAATGCCCAGCCGCTGCAGTGGCGAGCCGCGATTGAACAGCGAACCGCGAAAATCTGACAAGCCGCTCACAAAATACCGGACAGCGGCAACTAACAGGTATCCGACAGGCGGATATAGACTTAAACCAATCGCAAGCTGGAGAGCATTATGTTGCAAAATTCGCGTATCGAGGCCGTTGTCTTTTTTGTCAAAAATCTGCACAACACCCAGCAGTTCTACGAGAGTACTCTTGGGCTCAAAACTTCCTGGGCAGCGGGCACAGAAGAAGGAGAACGGGGAGAAGGTGGCGGCCACCTGATGGCCCATATCGGTGATTCCGTGCTGATCTTTTTTGAAGGGGATGAGAAACCTGCACGTACGCCTATTCTCGTTTTTTCGGTTGGCGACAGTGAGATTCACCGCATGGTGGAACACCTGACTACCCACCATGTGGAAATCCTGGCCCCGGTACAGCACGCCCCGGACGGCGGATTGACAGCGGACTTCGCAGACCCGGATGGACATGTACTGAGTATTTACCAATCCCCTGATGAAAAATGTTAGTAGGCTAAAGACCATTTCTGACTTTCTGTTCAGCATCCATAAAGCGGGTCTCATCTGAGGCTCGCCTTTTATACTTCCCCGGCTCGGATTTCACACCTGCCTTAAGGCTCCCCCCTAATTTAAGCTTTTCTGTAAAATACACTGACATAGAACAAGCACACTGAGCAGGCAATGATTTCCGTTGGCTTCGGGTCTACCATGACAGGGATAGCGGCCCTTTGAGCCAATATCCATTGCTAACTGGGAAACCACTTCCCGGCCCGAGTATTCTCAAACAACACGCTTAACGAAATAGGGGTATCAGGTATAAGAAGGAACAGAAGCAGGGCTCGAGATTGCGGAGAACATACCCTGACAGCACCAGTTTTTGAGACTGAATGGAAGGTTCTGCCTTTTCAGAACAGAGAGCAAAAAAATGCCGTTCTTGTATACCCTAAATTATCTCTGCTCGACATGCTGGCAATTGGCGAATACCCGCCCACCTTCAGTTTATCCGGGCAAAACACGAACAACTGACTTACAAATCACACTTTCCCCGGCAACGCTAAAAACGTTACAAGATACACTCATCATGAAGCCACTCAAAAAAAACTCTATTTTACACACTCCTAATTACTGCCAGTGTAACCTTGATCAGTTGTGGTGTCATGAGACCCTCGCACTATAGCAGCAGCGCTGTACAATATTTATATCCAGACCAGGATGATTACATTGAAACCCCAGATATCCCCAGGCTTTCCTTACCATTAAAAGTTGGCATTGCTTTTGTTCCTGAAGGAAATAAAAAAAGTCAAACGCTTACAGAAAGAGACAAACTGGAATTGGTGAACAAGGTCAGCAAGAACTTCAAAAACCATGACTTTGTAAAATCAATAGAAATCATCCCCTCTGCCTATCTCAGAGAAAAAGGGAGCTTTGCAAACCTGGATCAACTTAGAACAGTGTACGGCATTGATGTTATAGCGCTACTATCATACGACCAAACACAATTTACCGATGAGGGTTTAGCATCAATCACTTACTGGACACTTGTTGGAGCTTACATGATACCCGGAGAAAAAAATGCCACCAACACAATGCTAGATGCATCGGTTTATGATATTCAAAGCCGTAAAATGTTATTCCGAGCTCCCGGCATTAGTCACATCAAAAGTAAAGCTACCCCAATCAATCTTTCTGAGCAGCTGCGCATTGACAGCTTAGAAAGCTTTAAAGAAGCAAGCGGGCAACTTGTCACAAATCTTGAAGTACAACTTGACCTGTTCAAAGATAAAGTAAAAGAGTTACCCACAGATTATCAAATAACCCACAAACCTGGTTATACAGGCGGAGGCAGCCTTGATCCTATGCTGGTAATCTTTTTGCTATCTTTAATTGCTTATTGGTTGTGGGCGCAAAGTAACAAGAAAGCGTAATCATGTACCGACCTGCATTTTATTTAGCCATCATTTTAGCAAGCCTGCTGCCAAGCATGATCCCTGAGTGGGCTTCTGCCTTTATTTTCGACAGGCGTGCCGTATTTAGTGGTGAAATCTGGCGCATTTTTACAGGCCATTTTGTGCACTTTTCTTACACGCACCTAGCTTATAATCTAATTGCTTTCTGTGTCGTAAGCTATGTGATTGAGAGAAAAAAATATCCCAACTTATATTTACTCTATTTTTTTCTGTCTCTGCTCATCAGCACATCACTGATCATCTTGAAACCTGGCATGACCTACTATGGAGGGTTATCTGGAATCGTGTACGGCTTTTTATATTATTGCGCCCTAATGGGCATCAAGGATCCCCGACCATGGCAAACCATATGCATCCTCACACTCCTTTTCCTCCCAATTAAAATTGCAGCAGAGATCTACAATAGCACCCCCGCTCTACTTCATTTTGAGAATCAGTTATTTATTCCAATGCAGACAAGTCACATTACAGGCTGTTTGGCAGCAGTATTTTTCTATTTCATGACAAAAACAAAACAAGCCCTGATAAATCACCCAACAAATACAAAAAGACTTGACAGCCTGCCTTCTCCGCCAGCCTTAGCCAGGTAAATAACAGAAATAGGCAGCCATAAGAAAAACAATAAAAAAGCCGCAGCGTCTCCGCAGCGGCTTTTTAGTAAGATCAGGCGTAAAAATTATTCGATGATCTTAGCAACCACGCCGGCACCGACGGTGCGCCCGCCTTCGCGAATCGCAAAGCGCAGACCATCCTCCATGGCGATCGGGGCAATCAGGGTGACAACCATTTGAATGTTGTCTCCCGGCATGACCATCTCGGTGCCTTCCGGCAGCTCTACCGCACCGGTTACGTCGGTGGTGCGGAAGTAAAATTGCGGACGGTAGCCTTTGAAGAACGGGGTGTGACGACCACCTTCGTCCTTGGACAGTACGTACACTTCCGCTTCGAACTTGGTGTGCGGCGTAATAGAACCCGGCTTGGCCAGCACCTGACCACGCTCCACTTCTTCACGCTTGGTGCCGCGCAGCAGGGCGCCGATATTCTCACCAGCACGGCCTTCGTCCAACAGCTTGCGAAACATTTCCACACCGGTACAAGTGGTCGTGGTGGTTTCCTTGATACCGACGATTTCGATCTCGTCGCCGGTTTTGACGATACCACGCTCTACGCGTCCGGTGACTACAGTACCGCGACCGGAGATGGAGAAGACGTCTTCGATCGGCATCAGGAACGGCTGATCTACCGCGCGCTCCGGCTCAGGGATGTATTCGTCCAGGGTTTCAACCAGCTTCTTGACCGCGGTGGTACCCATTTCGTTATCGTCTTCGCCATTCAGGGCCATCAGAGCGGAACCGACAATGATCGGGGTGTCGTCACCCGGGAACTCGTACTGGTCGAGAAGTTCGCGCACTTCCATTTCCACCAGCTCAAGCAGCTCTTCGTCGTCGACCATATCCGCTTTGTTCAGGAACACAACGATGTAAGGGACACCCACCTGGCGGGACAGCAGGATGTGTTCGCGAGTCTGCGGCATGGGGCCGTCAGCAGCGGAACACACCAGAATGGCGCCGTCCATCTGCGCGGCACCGGTGATCATGTTCTTGACGTAGTCGGCGTGTCCTGGGCAGTCTACGTGGGCGTAGTGGCGCGTGGGGGACTCGTACTCAACGTGGGAGGTGGCAATAGTGATACCGCGCTCACGCTCTTCCGGTGCATTGTCGATACCGTCGAAAGCAACTGCGTCACCGCCCCAAACTTCCGCACAGACGCGGGTCAGCGCTGCGGTCAGGGTGGTTTTACCGTGGTCTACGTGACCGATGGTGCCCACGTTCACGTGGGGCTTGGAACGTTCAAACTTTTCTTTTGCCATCTTAGATGTCCTCGAGCTAAGTGTTTGCCAAAGAAACCCCGACTTATGCGCCGGGACTCATTTGAGCAGAAGTGAATCAGGCCTTGTTCTTTGCGATGATTTCATCGGCCACGTTTTTCGGCGCTTCCGCGTACTTCAGAAACTCCATGGTATAGGTAGCACGGCCCTGGGTGGCCGAGCGCAGGTCGGTTGCGTAACCAAACATTTCCGCCAGCGGCACTTCGGCATTCACCACCTTGCCAGCCGGGTTATCGTCCATACCTTGAATGAGGCCACGGCGACGGTTGAGGTCACCGACCACGTCCCCCATGTTTTCTTCCGGAGTGACCACTTCCACTTTCATCACAGGCTCAAGCAGCACCGCACCGCCCACGGAGGACAGCTTCTTGGTCGCCATGGAGCCGGCAATTTTAAACGCCATTTCGCTGGAGTCCACATCGTGGTAGGAACCGTCATACAGGGTCGCCTTCAGGCCCAGCAGTGGGTAGCCTGCCAGAACACCGTTTTGCATCTGCTCTTCGATCCCTTTCTGTACCGCCGGGATGTATTCCTTGGGTACCACTCCGCCCGCGATTTCATTGACGAATTCCAGACCTTCCTGGGACGTATCCTCGGCGGGCTCGAACTTCACCCATATGTGACCGAACTGACCGCGACCACCGGACTGGCGAACAAACTTGCCTTCAATCTCAGAGGTATTGCGAATCGCTTCGCGGTAGGCCACTTGTGGCTTGCCGATATTGGCCTCCACGCTGAATTCCCGTCTCATACGGTCCACGATGATATCCAGGTGCAGCTCGCCCATGCCGCCAATGATGGTCTGGCCGGTTTCCTCATCGGTTCTCACGCGGAAAGACGGGTCCTCCTGGGCCAGCTTGCCCAGCGCAACCCCCATCTTTTCCTGGTCCGCTTTGGACTTGGGCTCAACCGCAACGTGAATGACCGGTTCGGGAAATTCCATACGCTCAAGGACAATTTTATTCTTCTCGGCACACAGGGTGTCACCGGTGGTCACATCTTTCAGGCCAATTGCCGCGGCGATGTCGCCAGCCAGTACTTCCTTGATTTCCTTGCGGTCATTGGAGTGCATCTGCACCATTCGGCCGACGCGCTCCTTCTTCATTTTGACGGAATTGTATACCGCGGTACCGCTCTCCAGGCGACCGGAATAGACGCGGAAAAAGGTCAGCGTGCCCACAAAGGGATCTGTGGCAATTTTGAACGCCAGCGCGGCAAAGGGTGCGTCGTCATCGGCTTCGCGGGTTTCCATGGTTTCACCATCATCCAGCGTCCCCTCAATCGCTTTCACCTCGGTCGGCGCCGGCAGGTACTCGATCACCGCGTCCAGGACTGCCTGCACGCCTTTGTTCTTGAAGGCAGAGCCGCCCAGAACCGGTACGATTTCATTGGCCAGGGTGCGCTGACGGATGGCTGCCTTGATTTCCTCTTCGCTCAGCGACTCCCCTTCCAGGTATTTCTCCATCAGCTCTTCACTGGCTTCCGCTGCCGCTTCCACCAGGAACTCGCGCATTTCTTCACACTCGTCCACCATCTCTGTGGGGATGTTTTCGTAGGTGAAGGTTGTGCCCTGGTCAGTTTCATTCCAGATAATGGCCTTCATCTTGACCAGATCGACCACGCCTTTGAAGTCCTCTTCAGCGCCGATGGTCATCTGCAGCGGAACCGCATTGGCATTCAGCCGGTCTTTCAGCTGCTTTACGACGTTGCGGAAGTTGGCTCCGGCGCGGTCCATTTTGTTGACAAAGACCATGCGCGGCACTTCGTACTTGTTCGCCTGGCGCCAAACAGTTTCTGTCTGAGGCTGAACGCCAGAGGAGCCACACAGCACAACAATAGCGCCGTCGAGTACGCGCAGGGAGCGCTCTACTTCGATGGTGAAGTCAACGTGTCCCGGCGTGTCGATGATATTGACACGGTGCTGGTCGAACTGCTGCTGCATGCCAGCCCAAAAGCAGGTGGTCGCAGCGGAGGTGATGGTAATACCGCGCTCCTGCTCCTGCTCCATCCAGTCCATAGTGGCGGCACCTTCGTGCACCTCACCAATTTTGTGGGACAGGCCAGTATAGAAAAGTACGCGTTCTGTCGTAGTGGTTTTGCCGGCGTCTACGTGGGCGCAGATACCGATATTGCGATAGCGTGCGATAGGCGTTTTACGTGCCACAGTTGTATCCTCGATATAACGGCAAAAGGCAGCCAGGAAACTTCCCTGCTGCCTTTCGGTATTAATTTCCGATGTCGATCATCATCAGACTTAGAAACGGTAGTGAGAGAACGCCTTGTTGGCTTCCGCCATACGGTGTACATCTTCACGCTTCTTGACCGCACCGCCCTTGTTCTGGGCTGCGTCGATCATTTCGTTGGCCAGGCGCTGGGCCATGGACTTCTCGCCGCGCTTGCGCGAGAACTCCACCAGCCAGCGCATTGCCAGCGCCATACGGCGCGAGGGGCGCACTTCTACAGGCACCTGATAGGTCGCGCCACCCACACGGCGGGATTTCACTTCCACCATCGGCGAGATGTTTTCCAGAGACTCTTCGAATATTTCGATCGGGTCTTTGTTGAGTTTTTCAGAAATCGTATCCAGAGCACCGTATACGATACGCTCTGCGACTGACTTCTTGCCACTGATCATGACATGGTTCATGAACTTGGCCAGGGTGACGTTTCCGAACTTGGGGTCGGGCAGCACTTCGCGCTTGGCGACTACTCGTCTTCTCGGCATGGGAATTGCCTCTCTTCAGGGTTATTCTGAGACGCCGCCGTAAAACCTTACAATTCGGCGAGCTCAGCCTTACTCCGGTTGTAAACCGAAACGCAAATCGTTAAAGGGGATTAACCTTTTGGACGCTTGGCACCGTACTTGGAACGGCCCTGCTTGCGATCATTGACGCCAGCACAGTCCAGTGCCCCGCGTACTGTATGGTAGCGCACGCCCGGCAGGTCTTTGACACGACCACCGCGAATCAGTACCACACTGTGCTCCTGCAGGTTGTGGCCTTCACCGCCGATGTACGAAGTGACTTCGTAACCATTGGTGAGACGCACACGACAAACCTTGCGCAGTGCGGAGTTCGGCTTCTTCGGTGTTGTGGTGTATACGCGGGTGCAAACTCCCCGGCGCTGCGGGCTGGCCTGCAGCGCGGGTACGTCGCTTTTTTCAACTTTGCGTTTTCTCGGCTTACGAACCAACTGGTTGATCGTTGCCATTAAAAATCACTCCAAAAATAAAATGCCCCCACCTCTTACGGTGAGGGCCTGTCGTCTGTGTGTAATGCCGACCCATAAGCCGGACGATACACCCCACATCAGCGGGGGCCGCATTTTATAGGCGACATCCCCCTGAGTCAATCGGCAACGGGCAGCTGTGCTGACCGCTCAGGCTGTCGGGGCAAAATCATGCCTACCCGCCAGAGGATTTCAGGGCCTCGGTCAGGGCTGCTTCCACCTCTGCTGCGGAGGGGCCTTCGCCGAAGCTCTCTTCCAACTGCAGGCTGCGTCTGCGTTTGCGCTCGCTGTGGTAAGCCAGACCGGTCCCCGCCGGAATCAGGCGACCCACAACTACATTTTCCTTCAGGCCGCGCAGGCTGTCCCCTTTGCCGGTCACTGCCGCTTCGGTCAGGACGCGGGTGGTCTCCTGGAAGGAGGCCGCGGACAGGAAGGACTCTGTGGCCAGGGAGGCCTTGGTAATCCCCAACAGCAGGCGCTCAAACTGCGCAGGCTGCTTGTTCTCGGCACGCAGCTGCTCGTTCTCTTCGATCACGCGCTGGTACTCTACCTGGTCGCCCTTGATAAAGTCGGAATCACCCATCTCGGTGATTTCCACCTTGCGCAGCATTTGACGCACAATCGTTTCGATGTGCTTATCGTTGATGCCTACGCCCTGGAGGCGGTACACCTCCTGGATCTCGTTGGTAATGTAACGCGCCAGCTCTTCAACGCCCTTCAGGCGCAGGATATCGTGCGAGTTGGACGGACCATCGGAGATCACCTCGCCCTTCTCTACCGTCTCACCCTCGAATACCGTCAGCTGGCGATGCTTCGGTATCAAAACCTCGTAGTGGTCCTTGCCATTGGCCAGTGGTTTGCCATCGCGGGGAGTGATTTGCAGGCGCACCTTGCCCTTGGTTTCTTTACCGAAGGAAACGGTACCGGAGATCTCCGCCAAAATGGAGGGCTCTTTCGGCTTGCGTGCCTCGAACAGGTCGGCAACCCGCGGCAAACCGCCGGTAATGTCCTTGGTACCACCGGATTCCTGCGGAATACGGGCGATCACATCTCCCACATTGGCCTTGTTGCCATCGGCGAGACTGAGAATCGCGCGCGCCGGCAGCGCATAGTGCGCAGGCGCATTGCTGTTAGCCAGGGTCAGCTCTTCGCCGTTCTCGTTCACCAGGGTCACCGCAGGGCGCAGGTCTTTACCCGCGGCCGGGCGCTCGGCCGGATCAATCACTTCGATAGAGGACAGACCGGTGATTTCATCGGTCTGCTTGCGGATTGAGAGCCCGTCCTCCATACCGGAGAGCTTCACCCAACCGGCCACCTCGGTGATGATCGGGTGAGTGTGCGGGTCCCACTTGGCCACGATCTGACCCCCGCTTACCTCGGTACCTTCATCCACACTGATCACCGCACCGTAGGGCAGCTTGTAGCGCTCGCGCTCGCGGCCGGCACGGTCAGCAATCGCCAACTCACCGGAGCGGGATACCGCTACCAGGGTACCGGCTTCGGTTTTCACTGTCTTCACATTGTGCAGACGCACGGTACCGCCCTGTTTCACCTGGATGCTGTCCGCTGCGGAGGCGCGGCTCGCAGCACCACCGATATGGAAGGTGCGCATGGTCAACTGGGTGCCCGGCTCACCGATGGACTGTGCGGCGACAACACCCACAGACTCACCCGAGTTGGCGCGGTGACCACGAGCCAGGTCGCGGCCGTAGCACTGGGCACAGATACCGTGGGCAGTTTCACAGGTGATTGGCGAGCGCACCAGAACCTCATCGATGCCCATAGCCTCGATGCGTTCCACCCACTTTTCATCGATCATGGTGCCGGCGGAAACGGCGATCTCGTCGCTACCGGGCTTCAGCACATCCCGTGCCACAACACGGCCGAGGATGCGGTCACCGAGAGACTCGATGACATCGCCGCCCTCAATTACCGGCGCCATGGTCAGGCCGTCATCGGTACCACAGTCGGGTTCGGTGATTACCACGTCCTGAGCAACATCCACCAGGCGGCGGGTCAGATAACCGGAGTTGGCGGTTTTCAGTGCGGTATCCGCCAGCCCCTTACGGGCACCGTGAGTGGAGATAAAGTATTGCTGTACGGTCAGACCTTCACGGAAGTTTGCGGTAATGGCGTTTTCGATAATGGAGCCATCCGGGCGGGCCATCAGGCCACGCATGCCGGCGAGCTGGCGAATTTGTGCCTCGGAGCCCCGCGCGCCGGAGTCCGCATACATATAGACAGAGTTGAAGGAATCCTGCTCGGTCTTCTTGCCCTCGCGGTCGACCACCGGCTCCTTTTTGATGCCGGCCATCATGGCCTTGGTCACCTTGTCGTTGGTGCGGGACCAGACGTCGATAACCTTGTTGTATTTCTCGCCCTGGGTTACCAGGCCGGAGGCAAACTGGCTTTCGATCTCCTTCACTTCCTCTTCAGCCACCGTGATCAAATCAGCCTTGGCAGCGGGGATCTCGAAGTCGTTCACACCAATGGAGGAGCCGGACTTGGTAGAGAAATCGAAACCGGTGTACATCAACTGGTCGGCGAAAATAACCGTCGCTTTCAAACCCACCTTGCGGTAGCACTCGTTCAGAACCCGGGAAATGGATTTCTTCTTCATGGGCTGGTTGACCAGCGCAAACGGTAGTCCTTCCGGCACGATATTCCACAGCAGCGCACGGCCTACCGTGGTGTCCTGTACAGAGATGGTTTCGTGTTTCTCGCCGTCTTCCCCCAGGATCCTCTCGCAGATACGCACCTTGACCTTCGCCTGCAGACCAACCTGCTTGGCGTAGAAAGCGCGGCTGACTTCCTTGACGTCAGAGAAGAACATCCCCTCGCCCTTGTCGTTGACGCGTTCCCGGGTCATCCAGTACAGCCCCAGAACCACATCCTGGGACGGTACAATGATTGGCTCGCCGTTGGCAGGCGACAGAATATTGTTGGTGGACATCATCAGCGCGCGGGATTCCATCTGCGCTTCGATGGTCAGCGGCACATGCACCGCCATCTGGTCACCGTCGAAGTCGGCGTTGTAGGCGGCGCACACCAGCGGATGCAGTTGGATCGCCTTGCCTTCAATCAGTACCGGCTCGAACGCCTGAATACCCAGGCGGTGCAGGGTCGGTGCACGGTTCAGCAGTACCGGGTGCTCGCGGATCACCTCATCGAGGATATCCCAAACGACAGCCTCTTCACGCTCCACCATTTTCTTGGCGGCTTTGATCGTGGTAGCCAGTCCACGGGACTCGAGCTTGCCGAAAATAAACGGCTTGAACAGTTCCAGGGCCATTTTCTTAGGCAGACCACACTGGTGCAGGCGCAGGGTCGGCCCCACCACGATTACGGAGCGGCCGGAGTAATCCACGCGCTTACCCAGAAGGTTCTGGCGGAAGCGGCCCTGCTTGCCTTTGATCATGTCCGCCAGAGATTTCAGCGGGCGCTTGTTGGAGCCGGTAATGGCGCGGCCGCGGCGGCCATTATCCAGCAGCGCGTCCACGGATTCCTGCAACATACGCTTTTCGTTGCGCACAATGATATCCGGCGCATTCAGCTCCAGCAGGCGCTTGAGGCGGTTGTTGCGGTTGATCACGCGGCGGTACAGGTCGTTCAGATCCGAGGTCGCAAAGCGACCGCCATCCAGCGGTACCAGCGGGCGCAGATCCGGCGGCAGTACCGGCAGGGCCTGCATAATCATCCACTCGGGATTGTTGCCGGACTTGTAGAAGGCCTCCAATAACTTCAGGCGCTTGGACAGCTTCTTGATCTTGGTCTCGGAGTTGGTGGCCGGAATCTCCTCGCGCAGGCGTTGGATTTCTGCCGGCAACTCGATATCGTGCATCAGTTCCTGAATCGCCTCGGCGCCCATCTTCGCCTCGAACTCGTCAGCGAACTCCTCCATCGCCTCGAAGTACTGCTCATCGTTGAGCAGTTGGCCGCGCTCCAGAGTGGTCATGCCCGGCTCGGTCACCACGTAGGATTCGAAGTAGAGCACACGCTCGATATCCCGCAGGGTCATATCCAGCAACAGGCCGATACGGGACGGTAGGGATTTCAGGAACCAGATATGCGCGACCGGGCTGGCCAGCTCGATGTGGCCCATACGCTCCCGGCGCACCTTGGCCTTGGTCACCTCAACGCCACATTTCTCACAAATAATGCCGCGGTGCTTCATGCGCTTGTATTTGCCGCACAGGCACTCGTAATCCTTTACCGGACCAAAAATCTTGGCACAGAATAAGCCTTCGCGCTCTGGTTTGAAGGTGCGGTAGTTGATGGTCTCCGGCTTTTTCACTTCGCCGTAGGACCAGGAGCGGATCATGTCCGGCGAGGCCAGACCGATGCGGATCGCATCAAACTCTTCCAACTGCTCCTGGGACTTCACCAGATTTAATAAATCTTTCAAGGCCTTTCCTCCACTGGGGGATATTCAACCGGCTATATGCTGTGCCGGGTGGGCCGGCGCCCCCGAAACTAGGGGGGTACCGGCGCTTGTCTCAATTCACCTGCTTGTTCTGCGCAAATCCGTCCTACTCGTGCTCGAGCTCGAAGTTCATGCCGAGAGAGCGGATTTCCTTGACCAGAACATTAAAGGACTCCGGCATACCGGGCTCCATACGGTGGTCCGAGTCCACGATGTTCTTGTACATCTTGGTACGTCCTTCCACGTCGTCGGACTTGACCGTAAGCATTTCCTGCAGGGTGTAGGCGGCGCCATAAGCTTCCAAAGCCCAGACCTCCATCTCCCCGAAACGCTGGCCGCCAAACTGCGCCTTACCCCCCAGGGGCTGCTGGGTAACCAGGCTGTAGGAGCCGGTGGAACGCGCATGCATCTTGTCATCTACCAGGTGGTTCAGCTTCAGCATGTACATGTAGCCCACGGTTACCGGACGCTCGAAGGCATCGCCGGTGCGGCCGTCATGCAGGGTGATCTGACCGGAATCCGGGATATCGGCCAGACGCAACAGCTGTTTGATCTCGCTTTCATCGGCTCCGTCAAAGACCGGCGTGGCCATGGGCACACCGCGGCGGAGGTTCTGCGCCATCGCCATGACCTCCTCATCGGACAGAGCCTCCAGCTCTTCGCGACGACCACCGGTGGAGTTGTAAACCGCATCCAGGAAACCACGTACCTTGGCGACTTCCTGCTGCTCCTTGATCATGCGGTCGATTTTCACACCGAGCCCCTTGGCGGCCATGCCCAGGTGCATTTCCAGAACCTGGCCGACGTTCATCCGCGAGGGAACGCCCAGCGGGTTCAGGACGATATCCACCGGCTCGCCGTTTTCATCGTAAGGCATATCCTCGACGGGCTTGATCACGGAGATCACACCCTTGTTCCCGTGGCGACCGGCCATCTTGTCGCCCGGCTGGATACGGCGTTTGATCGCCAGATACACCTTGACGATTTTCAGCACACCCGGCGCCAGATCATCGCCGGACTCCAGTTTTTTCTTCTTGTCTTCGAAGGCTTCATCAAGCAGTTTACGGCGCTCTTTTAACTGGGCTTCCGCTTTTCCCAACTGCTCATTCAGGCTCTCGTCTTCCATGCGCAGCTTGAACCAGTCTTCACGGGGCAGCGCGCCCAGTACTTCGGTTGTCAGCTCCTCGCCCTTGCTGATACCTTTGCCACCCGCGGCTTTCTGACCCTGCAGTGCAGTCTGTAGGCGTTCGAAGGTTGCACCTTCCACGATGCGGTATTCTTCGTTCAGATCCTTGCGCACCTCGTCCAGCTGCGCCTTTTCGATATCAATGGAGCGCTGGTCTTTCTGCAGGCCATCGCGGGTAAATACCTGTACGTCGATCACGGTACCGCGGGTGCCACTGGGCGCGCGCAGGGAAGTGTCCTTCACGTCGGAGGCCTTCTCGCCAAAAATTGCGCGCAGCAGCTTTTCTTCCGGGGTCAGCTGGGCCTCCCCTTTCGGAGTCACTTTGCCCACCAGGATGTCACCGGCGCCCACTTCCGCACCGATATAAACGATGCCGGATTCGTCCAGTTTGTTCAGCGCAGATTCGCCCACATTGGGGATATCCGCGGTGATTTCCTCACTGCCCAGCTTGGTGTCGCGGGCAATACAGGTCAGCTCCTGGATATGGATGGTGGTGAAGCGGTCTTCCTGTACAACCCGCTCGCTGATAAGGATGGAGTCCTCAAAGTTGTAGCCATTCCAGGGCATAAATGCGATGCGCATATTCTGGCCCAGTGCCAGCTCGCCCAGGTCGATTGAGGGGCCGTCGGCGAGGATATCGCCACGGGCCACGCGATCACCGGTATTCACAATCGGGCGCTGATTGATACAGGTATTCTGGTTGGAGCGGATGTACTTGGTCAGGTTGTAAATATCCACACCCGCATCACCGGTTTCCACCTCGGCATCCGCCACGCGCACCACCACACGGCTGGAGTCCACACGCTCGATCACACCGCCGCGGTTGGCCACCACACACACGCCGGAGTCACGCGCTACGGTGCGCTCCATACCAGTACCAACCAGCGGTTTTTCAGCGCGCAGGGTCGGAACCGCTTGGCGCTGCATGTTCGAGCCCATCAATGCACGGTTGGCGTCATCGTGCTCCAGAAACGGGATCATGGCCGCAGCCACGGACACCACCTGCTTGGCGGAGACATCCATATACTGGATTTCACCCGGTGCCTTTAGGGCGAATTCGTTTTGGTGCCGCACGCTTACCAGGTCATCGGTAAAGCGACCATCCCCATCAACCGCTGCGGACGCCTGGGCAATCACATAATTGGCCTCATTGATGGCGGACAGATATTCGATTTCATCAGTTACGCAGCCGTCGATCACTCTCCGGTAGGCGCTCTCGAGAAAGCCAAAGTGGTTGGCACGGGCGTAAGTGGCAAGCGAGTTGATCAGCCCGATGTTCGGCCCTTCCGGGGTTTCAATCGGACATACGCGGCCGTAGTGGGTCGAATGGACGTCACGCACCTCAAAACCGGCGCGCTCGCGGGTCAGGCCGCCCGGACCCAGCGCGGAAACGCGGCGCTTGTGGGTCACTTCCGACAGCGGGTTGTTCTGGTCCATAAACTGGGACAACTGCGAGGAGCCGAAGAATTCCTTGACTGCCGCCGCCACCGGTTTGGCGTTGATCAGGTCCTGTGGCATCAGGCCCTCGGACTCGGCCATGGACAGGCGTTCCTTGACCGCGCGCTCCACGCGCACCAGTCCCACGCGGAACTGGTTTTCGGCCATCTCGCCCACGGAACGTACCCGGCGGTTACCCAGGTGGTCGATATCATCCACCATCCCCTGGCCGTTGCGGATATCGATCAGGGTTTTGAGTACTTCGACAATGTCCTCTTTACTCAGGGTACCGGAACCGGTCTCGTCTTCGCGGCCGAGACGGCGGTTGAACTTCATGCGGCCAACGGCAGACAGGTCGTAGCGCTCGTCTGTAAAGAACAGGTTCTCAAATAAGGATTCCGCCGACTCCTTGGTGGGCGGTTCGCCCGGGCGCATCATACGATAGATTTCTACCAGCGCTTCCAACTGGGTGCGGGAGGGATCTGCGCGCAGGGTATCCGAGATAAACGAGCCGCGATCAAGATCATTGGTGTACAGGGTTTCGCAGTGTTTGACGTTGAGCTCCTGCAGCTTGGCGATGACCTCATCGTTAATCTCCGTGTTGCACTCGACCGCGATCTCGCCAGTAGACTCGTCGATCACATCGTGCGCCAGGATACGCCCAAACAAATATTCCAGTGGCGCTTCCAGACTCTTGACCCCGGATTTTTCCAACTGGCGGATATGGCGCGGCGTAATGCGACGCCCCTCTTCCACTACCACCTTGCCATTGCTGTCCTTAATGTCGAAGGAAGCGACGTCACCGCGCAGACGGGAGGGAATCAGCTCCAGACTGACGCGGTCCTCCAGTAGGTCGAACCTGCTGGTTTCGAAGAACATCTCCAACATTTCCTGAGAACTGTAACCCAGGGCGCGCAAGAGGATGGTCGCCGGCAATTTACGCCGGCGGTCGATACGCACAAATACCAGATCTTTTGGATCGAACTCGAAATCGAGCCAGGAACCGCGGTAAGGGATAACGCGCGCGGCGTACAGCAGCTTGCCGGAGGAATGGGTCTTGCCTTTGTCGTGATCGAAGAATACACCCGGGGAGCGGTGCAATTGGGATACGATGACCCGCTCGGTACCGTTGATGACAAAGGTACCGTTGTCTGTCATGAGCGGGATTTCGCCCATGTACACTTCCTGTTCTTTGATGTCCTTGATGGACTTATTCGCAGATTCTCTATCGTAAATAATCAGGCGCACACGCACGCGCAGCGGACAGGCGTAAGTTGCCCCGCGCAGGGTACATTCCTTGACGTCGAAAGCGGGCTTACCGAGGGTATAACTCACATACTCCAAGGCGGCGTTGCCGGAATAGCTGACAATTGGAAATACGGATTTAAACGCCGCCTGCAGACCAATGTCCCGACGCACATCGGGGCGCTTGTCGGCCTGTGTAAAATTGCGATATGAATCCAGCTGTATCGCAAGCAGGAAGGGCACATCCATGACCTTGGGCAGTTTGCCAAAATCCTTGCGGATACGTTTTTTCTCAGTATATGAGTAAGCCATTCAAATTCCCCAGCTTGATCGGTGGCAAGACTTCGTGGAACTCCACTCGGGAGCTTTTACGGGCGAGAAGCCTCTGAACAACACAGCTTCACTGTTCTGGTCAGAATCCTCTCTCCATGTGTTCCAGGCAGCGCAGCCGCTGCACTGCGGTTCATTGCAATTTACCGCACCTTTATCCTCGCCGTTACCGGCAAAACCCCAGCATCGCAAACGGCAAAAAGGCCGGCAGACAAAAGTCCACCAGCCTTACCGCCACCGCCGTATCAAACAACTGGTAGCGGGAATCACAACTACTGAATTACTTCAGTTCTACCGTTGCGCCAGCTTCTTCCAGCTCTTTCTTAGCGGCTTCCGCTTCGTCCTTGCTTACGCCTTCCTTCAGCGGGCTTGGAGCGCCGTCAACCAGCGCCTTGGCCTCCTTCAGGCCCAGACCGGTGATGCCGCGAACAGTCTTGATCACGTTTACCTTCTTGTCGCCTACAGCAGTCAGGATTACGTCGAAAGCGTCCTTCTCCTCAGCCGCTTCAGCCGCAGCCGGGCCGGCTACAACTGCTGCAGCAGCAGTTACACCGAACTTCTCTTCCATCGCTTCGATCAGTTCGACGACATCCTTAACGGACATTTCGGCAACAGCGTTGATGATATCTTCTTTAGTCAGAGACATGAGTCATTACCTGAATTGGTTTGAGCAGTAGCTGCTCGTATTTCATTTTGAAACTGCGATTCGCCTGCGCGAACACCTTACGCAGCTTCCTGCTCTTTTTGGTCGCGAACGGCCGCAATCGTGCGAACCAGCTTGCCAGCAGATGCTTCTTTCAACACGCTCATCAGTCTGGCGATCGCCTCGTCGTATGTTGGCAGACTCGCCAACAGGGCAACGTCGGTGATCGCACCCTCGAAGGCAGCTCCTTTCAGGTCCAGCTTGTCATTGCCCTTGGCGAACTGACTCAGGATGCGCGCACCGGCACCCGGATGTTCGTTGGAAAATGCAATAATGCTGGGACCTACGAATTTGTCGGTCAGACATTCGTAATCGGTACCTGCCAGAGCGCGGCGCGCCAGAGTGTTGCGAACGACTTTCAACCAAACGCCGTTCTCGCGAGCCTCTTTGCGCAGGGCGGTCATGTCATTGACGGTAACGCCGCGGGAATCCGCAACAACCGCAGACAGAGCGCCGGAAGCAGCTTGCTGGACTTCTGCGACAATCGCTTTCTTGTCTTCGAGTCCAATAGCCATAGTGTCACTCCTGGATTTGAAAAAAACCGGACGCAATCGCCCGGCCCGTTCCGGTGCATAAAGCGCAAATCCAGTAAAAATACTGGCTTGGGCGACACCGTCTGCGTAGGTTCGAACCTCTTTTTGGCCTACCTGGCCAAAATCCGGATTAAGCCTGATGCGTTAAACCTCAACGCACCGGGCACCTACGGTCTTTGACAGCCCACCCTTTTGCCAAGCATAGGGGTGGACCCCAAAGTTCACTGTACTGCCCAGCGGCATTTGCCTCTGCACAGTTTCAATTAGATGTTCAGGGAAGACTGGTCGATAACCAGACCCGGACCCATAGTGCTGCTCAGGGTGATCTTCTTCAAAAATACGCCCTTGGCAGAAGCTGGTTTGGCCTTCTTCAGATCCGCAACCAGAGCCTCCAGGTTTTCTTTCAGTGCATTCGTGTCGAAGGTTACCTTGCCGATGCCGCCGTGGATAATACCGCCCTTATCGGCGCGAAAACGCACCTGACCCGCCTTGGCATTTTTAACCGCAGTAGCAACGTCCGGGGTTACGGTACCGGTCTTCGGGTTCGGCATCAGGCCGCGCGGGCCGAGGATCTGGCCCAACTGGCCAACAACACGCATCGCATCCGGGGAAGCGATGACGACGTCAAAGTCCATCTTGCCCGCTTTTACGTCAGCCGCCAGCTCGTCCATACCGATCAGGTCAGCGCCCGCTTCTTTGGCCGCATCGGCGTTGGCGCCCTGGGTGAAGACAGCAACGCGCACCGCTTTACCCGTACCGTGCGGGAGCGTGGTTGCACCGCGAACAGACTGGTCGGATTTGCGCGGG
Organism: Microbulbifer jejuensis; assembly: GCF_047289955.1. Lineage (NCBI taxonomy): Bacteria > Pseudomonadati > Pseudomonadota > Gammaproteobacteria > Cellvibrionales > Microbulbiferaceae > Microbulbifer > Microbulbifer jejuensis. The sequence goes on along the minus strand of NZ_JBLBUB010000014.1, from coordinate 2,094 downwards.
TCGATGCCCAGGTTTACCGAAGCATCTACCGTCTCTGCAAACTTGACGTTGGAGAGCGTTTTCAGCAGGGCAACTGCTTCTTCGATACCGTAAGCCTTGCCAGCTTCCACTTTTTCAGCGATAGCGCGCTGGCGCTTGCTCAATTTAGCCACTTAGAGACCCTCCACTTCGATACCGGCACTGCGTGCGGAACCGGCAATAGTGCGCACGGCCGCGTCCATATCGGATGCGGTCAGATCGGGCATCTTGGCGGTGGCAATCTCTTCCAGCTGAGCGCGGGTCACCTTGCCCACCTTTTCCGTATTGGGACGGCCAGAACCGCTTTTGATCTTGGCAGCCTTGCGCAGCAATACTGCGGCAGGCGGGGTCTTCATGATGAAGGTGAAGGAGCGATCACCATATACAGAGATCACAACCGGCACCGGCAAACCCGGCTCCATACCCTGGGTCTGGGCATTGAATGCCTTGCAGAACTCCATGATGTTTACACCGTGCTGACCCAGTGCAGGGCCGACGGGCGGGCTGGGGTTCGCTTGACCCGCAGCAACTTGCAGCTTGATATAAGCTTCAACTTTCTTAGCCATTACAGCTCTCCTATAGATGGGTGATAACGCTTTCCCAAGCAGCCGTTACAGCTACAGGGATCAGCTCCCCGAATGCCGGAAAAACAAAATGCTGTTTTCCGGAGACGCGAAAATCCCCTTTCACCTCGCGGCGAAAGAGGACAAAAAACCCTACTGGAATCAGGACTTCTCTACTTGGCTAAACTCCAGCTCAACCGGGGTGGATCGCCCGAAGATCAACACCGCCACACGCAGGCGGCTCTTCTCATAGTTAACTTCTTCGACCACGCCGTTGAAATCATTAAATGGGCCATCGATAACCCGAACCATCTCGCCGGGCTCGAACAGGGTTTTGGGCTTGGGCTTGTCTACAGAGTCATCTATGCGATTCAGGATAGCCTGCGCCTCGCGATCAGTGATAGGCGCCGGTCTGTCCGCCTTGCCACCGATAAAACCGAGCACACGAGGGGTTTCTTTCACCAGATGCCAGGTGTCGTCATTCAGCTCCATTTCCACCAGGACGTAACCCGGGAAAAATTTGCGCTCACTTTTGCGTTTCTGTCCCGCCCGCATCTCTACCACTTCTTCGGTAGGGACCAGCACCTCACCAAACAGGTGATCCATTTCGTGCAGCTCGATGCGTTCTTTCAGGGAGCTGGCGACACGTTTCTCATATCCCGAGTAAGCCTGGACGACATACCAATGCTTTGACATGTATCAACCTTTAGCCGATAAGTTTGGAAACTGCCCAACCCAAAGCGGAGTCCAGTCCCCAGAGAATTAGCGCCATAATCAATACAAAAACCACCACGACCACCGTGGTCTGGGTTGCCTCCTGGCGGGTCGGCCAAACCACCCGCCGGACCTCTGTTTGCGCTTCGCGCAACAATTGCCAGAGGGCATTGCCCTTGGTGGTGTTTACTGCCACAACCACGGCAACCAGACAGATAACCGTCATCGCCAGCACACGGTAAATCAAGGGGAATTCGGCGTAATAAGAATTGCCCGCAACAGCACTGCCAATCAGCAGCACTACCAGAAACCACTTCAGGCCGTCGAGACGAAAGGTTTTCGCTTCAGCTTTAGCATTCATAAAAGAGGCCCTTGGCGCATTATCAATAAGCGCTTAGCGCTCAAAACACAAAACCCCCACTGACAGGCAGGACTTTGTGACACCCCCAGGCTTATCCCAAGCGGAGTGATTTAAATGGCAGGCCAGGAGGGACTCGAACCCCCAACCCCCGGTTTTGGAGACCGGTGTTCTACCAATTGAACTACTGGCCTGTACAACATGAGTGCTCGGAGATAGAAAGGGCATCGAAACCCCTCCCTTCCATCTAACTCACCATCAGAGAACCTGGCGATATGCCATCAAAGATTACTCAATGATCTTAGCAACCACGCCGGCACCGACGGTGCGCCCGCCTTCGCGAATCGCAAAGCGCAGACCATCCTCCATGGCGATCGGGGCAATCAGGGTGACAACCATTTGAATGTTGTCTCCCGGCATGACCATCTCGGTGCCTTCCGG
>NZ_JBLBUB010000013.1:91190-133782 GCF_047289955.1 Microbulbifer jejuensis | reverse complement strand
GGCGTTACCCATCACAGTGATCGAGGCAGTCAGTACCTGTCGATTCGATACACTGAGCGGCTTAATGAAGCGGGCTTCCAGGCGTCAGTCGGCAGCGTCGGCGACTCCTACGACAACGCACTGGCAGAAACCATCAACGGCTTATTTAAGGCGGAGGTCATCCACAGAACAGGCCCCTGGAAAGGGCTGGATGAGGTTGAACGCGCAACCTTGACCTGGGTCGATTGGTTTAACCATCGCCGCATTCTCAGGCCAATTGGCGATATACCTCCAGCCGAATACGAAAAGCTGTATTATCAGCAAGCCGAGTCTGCCCAAGCGGCATGACTCAAATCAAATTGCCTCCGGCAAACCCAGGGCGATTCATTTCATAAAATTGTCCTTTATTTATTTATTTGTAATTTAATACCAACCTCAACAGGAATTCTTTCCCCATTTTTTTCTGCCGGATCAAATTTCAACGATTCAATTTTTTCAAATATCTGTTCTGACCTTTTGTTATACGGATCTGGTTTCCCAGATTCCATAATAGTTGCTGCAAATATATCTCCGCAAGAATCAATAACTATACGCAAATCGACGGTTATGCAGTCCTCTCCAACTCCACAAAAACTATCGAACTTATAATTTGGAATCCAATAATTTTTAAGTTGTTCGCTTGAAGCCAATTCAATAGTCGATTTAAAAAATTGCGGCAATGGCGCCTCTAAAGTTTCTGAGCCAAAAAATCTAATTTTGTTTATTGTACTGCTGCAAGACAATATAAAAACTAGAGGAGCCATTAAAATAAATGTATTCATCAATCTCATAAACTTTCCTAGATTCAACTTGTAAGTGCATATTTCAATGGAGCTAGAAAAAGCAGCCAGTTGCCCGTAGGCTTCTCGCTTTATCATTGTCAGCATGCGCAAAAGTGCAGCAGCAAAAGAGAAATGGAAAAATTAGATATTTCATCGTCAACCCTTAACTGATTTATTAAAAAATTCTACAATTCCTAAATGTAAAACAACGGCCCTTAATATAGCAAAAAATGACTTAAATATTCTAGGCTTCTCCAAAAAAACCTGAACAATCTGCATTTTTATATATTTTTTAGTTAAACGCCACTACCCGCAGTTCGTAGCCAACGATAGAAAGACGTAATAAATTTCCCCCTAAAATCAGGACTAAAGAAATTAAAAATACTGCAATGTTGCCGTAATCTATAGATCCATTGTTGGATATTTCACCGATAACAATTCCTATGGATCTCAACGCCCAATAAACGCCTATAAGGAAGGTTCCGGCAATTACGAGGCCGTGCTCGGAAATAGCTGCTTCGCCTTCACAGGGACTGCTTAACTTCTGAGCTATATTGGGGGCCAATATCCAAAGAAAAATACCAATGACAATAGGAGCAACCAACATCGCAACAAATGGTACAGTAGGCACAAACTCTTTGCTTGTCCAAAACTCAGGCACAAAAAGCAGCGGCGAGGCATTTCCCAAGTTACCTAGAATAAAATATGCGGCAAGAATTTTTATTACCAACTCTGAAAATTGCTTCATAGATTTCACCTATAAAAGTGTCAGTGAACTTTGTGGCCACTATTTCCTGAGTAAATATAGTGGCCAGATCCTCTACTCGGTTAGATGTTTTAGGCTTGACATGAGCTTGAGCCCGCCAATTAGGCATACAAACGTACTAATTGATTTTGAAAATGTAGAATCCCTGCCCCCTCTTTCGGAGCACAATTGATAGGTCTCATTAAAGTATCCAAGCTTAAATTAGGCTTTAAAAGTAGCACTAAACTACAAATTAAATTTTCATTAGTTACATTACTTTTCGCGTGGGCCACCAGCTTTAGGTTCGCATGCCTTCGGTTTATAGGTGGCTCGGGTAGAGTGCATCTAGCGCACGTTGAATCTGTGGGTGGAGATTGGGGAGTGAAAGGGTTCTTTTTGGCCGAGGATATGCCGCGCAAGGCTAAGCAACTAAAACTGGATGTGATTCAGAAGAAAATCAATGCGGTGGCTGCCAAAGCATCGACGATAGACGAATAACCTTTATTATCTGCTGTTGTACATAATGCCATTCGCTAACAATAGGTGTGAAGGGCCTGCTCGAACGTCTTGAGTCTGGGAAAGCTCTCTCTGAGTGCCGGTATATCTGCCTTATATCCGCTAGTTTTGAACCAGCTGACCATGCTGTAGATTTCCGGGCTTATTGGTTTGAACAGCCAGGCAGGCAGAGTGAAATGGAATGGTGGTTTTCCCGTTACTTTTGTGAACGTAGTTTTGATCTGCTCATAAGTTAGTTCATCACCCGCTAGTTCGATAGCCTTGCCCAAGAATGGCTCTGAATGAACAAAGCAATAAGCGACAAACGCGCCGATGTCATCGACATCAACCATCTGCAATTTCCTCTTTCTTTTCAACGCCCAGGATAATAGCCCCCAGTTGATGAAACCCATTTGGCCTTTTTCTAACAGGTTGGCCATGAAATAGGTAGGGCGGACAATTGTGTAGGGAAGCCCCAGCTTGTTGATATGCTTCTCGATTTTAAACTTGCTATCGAAATGGGGAATGTTGGTATTGCGTTCGGCCCCGCCTACGGAGGAGTAAATAAAGTGCTGAACACCAGCCGCGTGGGCCGCGTCGGCGATAGCCTTGCCTTGAAGAAGTTCAGTTTCTACACTGCTGGTCCAGTTGTTTTGAATGGAAAACACACCATAGGCTTCTGCCAAGATGAGCCCTAATGTCTCGGGTTTGTTTAGATCGCCCTGAACGACCTCTATCCCCATTTTCCGCAGCTTCTGCGCACCAGGGCCATCAAGACTGCGAGAGACAGCCTTAATAGCAAAATCGGTTTTGAGTAAATGTTTTATAACAGCGCCGCCCTGTTTGCCAGTTGCGCCAATTACAACGATTATTTTCTTGATTTCCATGGTTACTTTAATAATAGAGGCCAGAAGAAAGTTTTGACACTTAAGTCGTCCGCAATCAAACAATTGTCAGTTTAAATACAGAGCGGTGTGCCATCAATCTGGCAGTATTAATTTTGAGTTGACGAGATCTCTCTCACGGTCCTTTCTATCAGTATTACTGATTGGGTGCAATGCGATTACAGTCGAAGCCTACGATTGACAGGGGCCGCTGCCAAGCTGGCTTCATTCCAATTGACAGCCAGAGCATTCATTACAAGCTGCATGTGCAATTCTTCCTGACCCTGGTAACTCAACCAATGCTAAGGGCTGTATTGTCAACTCTGGCTTATGGATGGGCCCATATACTGACCAATTCTTTACCCTAGCTTCAGACCTGGTTGTTGAACATATCGTCCTACTTTCATAAGCGCACGAATATGGTGGTGTAGACTGGACTGAGAGTTGAAACGGAGTGGCTCAGAGCCCACAATGTGGGCCCTCAAAGTGCTTACCACTGCTGTTTGTTTTGGGCTTCCCCGGCACGAGTCAATGCCAGTTTGTAAATATCTTCTCCCAATCGGAAGCCAGTGCTGCGCAGCTTGTCCAAGTAAGGCTTCACCTGTGTCACATGACCTTTCTTCTTTGCCTCCAGCAGAACGCCAACCATGCCAATAATGCTGTGCACCAGCTTTTTCGCCACTGCCCGACCGGCGACTTCATCAATAATCAGCACGTCGGCATCCAGCTCCAAAGAAAGGGCTATTGCCTCGGATTCACCTAGATCCAGATGCCGGGTCAACTTGTTAACCACTGTCTGATTATTGATCGGAACTGCCTTGATCCAGGGAGAATTGAGTACCTGAAGTGCACCTGGCTGGATACGCTTGACTTGTGCCAGTTCCGACACAACGGCTTCAGGGATCAGTATCTCGCCGTAAAGCTTCTGGAGTATGTGAAGAGCACCGATCTTGGCGAGGTGGGTTATTGCGGTGGTATCGCTGACGACAATCCTGTTCATCTTCTTTATATCCTTATAGATCGTGGTTTTTTATATCGTCGACCAAGTCGTCCACACCGAAGTTGACGGCCTCCCCCTTTTCTGAAAGCAGATTATGGAAGTCGAATTCAGACACTCCAATCAGTTTCCCCGCCAAAGATCCATGTATGCGCTTGTACTTGTATAGGGCGATAGCCAACAACTCACGCGCTTCCTTTTCGTCGACACCGATTTGCGTCATCAGCGCGTCGTCGATTTCTATATTCATGCTACATCCTTGCTAAGGCTGTCCGATTCCAAGGGTACCACTGGTGTAGCAGTTCCTTGCCGAGCTATCGAGTATACCTCAACCACTAAGAAGAGGCTGTCCTGACACCTCTTGTGAGTGAGTGCAAACTTATTGGCTAGTCCAGGCGCGAGGCAATTTCTGTGGCGGTTGCGTTATAGTAGGTCATCAATGAGCGTGGATCACGGTGTCCTACCATCCGCGCAAGGTCAAGCACGTCCAATTTACGTGCTAGCCGTGTCAGTGCCTCATGCCGGGTATCGTGAAAGCGCAGCTCCTCAATGTCAGCATCTATTCGAGCACGTCGAAACATCACGCTCGCTACATCTCGTCCAACCTGCAAAAACGTTTTAGGACGATCTTCCATCATCTTGAAGAGTTCTAATGCGCGCCGAGTCAATGGCACATGCCGCTTATCTCCATTTTTCGATGTTTGCACGGTGATATAGCGCCCCAGTATGTCAAGATCATCACGGGTTAGTGCCAGTATTTCCCCCAATCGCATTGCAGTTTCCAGAGCAAACAGAAACGCCCACGCGACCTCCTGGCGACGAGTTTGGGGTGACATTTCCTGCCAGTTCAGTGCTGTGCAGATCCGGTCTATTTCCTGCCCAGGGATGCGCCTATCTCGTGGTCGTGGATTGCGCGGTCACTCAAGCCTTGAATTGGATGATGATCCAGCAGGTGCCACTCGCGTAATGCGTAGCGGCATACAGCACCTAATAGGTTAATTTCTCGATTTACAGATCCTGGTGATATAGAAGTGAGGCGGCGATCACGGAACTCTGCAAAGTGCTGAGTTTTAAGATCGGATAGTAATATTTTGGAGATAGGGTCTGTTGACAGCTTATTGATTCTTACCACCTCCCATCTTGCCCCAGCCCTGTTGGGAGATACTGACCCAGCGAAGCGCTCCATTAGATCACCGAAAGTGCCCGCGCGGGGCTTGCCGTACGTTCCTTGTCGTATCTGATACTCTATATCCTGAGTCCATTCCTGAGCCTGTCTCTTTGAATCAAAGGTCGCACTGGCAGACTCGCCCCGAAGCCTAACTTGAGCACGCCACGTCTTCCCGCGTCGAACAAATGTTGCCATCGCTCTGTCCTTTGGTGCAAATTTGGTGCAATATTTTGATTCCATCTGCACCTAACTGGCAACCACTGAGAGTAGATGGTTTTAAAAAACTATGATAAATCAGTAATTTGAATTTGCTTGACTCTTGTAGAGGCTTCCTGCGAATTCATTTAAAAGTCCCGCCCTGGCACCACATCAAAGTTCAAAGAAGTCCGAAATCGTCCGCAAAGCCTCGTAAATCGGGGCTTTTTGCTATCTGCAGTGTCCAAAGCCTTCCGCTCCCGTTCGTTGTCATCCGGTGCTATCTGGTGCTACCAAGTTCAGTTTGGCATTTTCCGGCGTCAAGATAGCACCAATGGCACTTACCGATACTCAAATCAAGCAAGTCAAACCCGGTGAAAAGAACCAATGGATTACTGATGTCCGGATCTACTACCAGCGCTTGAAATACTTTCTGCCACTTGCCTGATGCTGACCAGGCATTGAAGCGCTTGTACACCTTACTCCAACATCCGAAGTCCTTCGGTAGATCTCTCCATGGGCAACCTGTACGCATTCGATAGAGCATGCCCTCAAGGGTCATACTGAGATCGCGCTTGTTATAGATGGCCAGTTGCCGCAGAATTCCCCACAGCTTCGACCAGTGCTCATTGCTGAGCATGAATTGGGGCATTGCAAGCTCGTTTTTTCGTTGTGTTAGAACCTCAACAATGCGAGCTTGCTCTTATAAATCAATAGGCTACATCCAAACGGGAACAGCCCCTAGCAATTTACTGGATGAGATAGTGATGGGCATGCCCAATCCTAAGTCTGATTCCGATAGGCCCCTCGCTTGGAGTAGAAAGTGAGGGCAGGCCACAGGAAGGCCAGTTACCTACTGTTTCCCTTCTTCTGTGAATAAAAAGATCAGCGATTACACCTAAGTGGCCTCCCTAATTTGAAAGGTTGTGCGTATTTGGCCTTGGTTCCATCGTCACCGTTGTGCCCTCCCTGTCGCTGTTGATTTCAATTTCTATATCCAATCGGAGACACAATCTCTTAACCAAAGATAAACCTATTCCGTAGCCGCTACTCTGTTCGCTTTTAATTCCAGATAGGAAGATGTCAGGCAGCATTGCAGGATCGATTTTAGAACCGGTATTTGTAATCGATAGGCAATTATCGGTATAGCGAATGCTAATCTTACCTTTGTCGGTATGGACAAAGGCATTGGCAATGATATTGCTAAGGATGATTCTGAATTCCTCGGCATTGGTAGTGGTCTGCGCATCTGCAGATACATCCAAATGAAGCTCAATGGCTTTGCTCTTCGGGTCATCACTTAGCAGATGGTAATGCTCAACCACGACACTCTCTATTAAGGGCAAAATAAGCACTTGCTCTTGCTGCAATCGCTCTTCCCGGGCTAGCGATAGCAAGCCCTCAATACATTGCTGCATCTGTTTTTGCGCATCCTCCAATCGCGTTGCTAACTGCATTTGTTCTTCATTTAAAGCCGTGTCTTTAAGTAGCGAAACTGCACCCTGACTGATAGTAATAGGCGTTTTCAGTTCGTGAGATACATCGCGGGTAAAATCCTGCTCTCTTTTGATAAAATTCTGCACTCGCGACATTACCTTATCCAATTCTTTGGCAAACCTACCAATTTCGTCATTACTAAATTGTGAAGAAAAGCCTATGGGCAGTTGTCGCCCCTGTACATTTAATAACACAGTATTTAATTGATCGATTGGGCGAATTAATTGTTTAGCCATCAGCCAGGCAATGAGGGCAGTGAGAATAGCAATCATTAAACTGAAAATAGATTGTGTGTATAGCATGCCAATTTTGATTCTACGCACGATCAAATAGTCGCTGACTTCAGCCAATATATAGCCTTGCTCAATGTGCATTAGGTGATAATGCTTCCCATCTGTACCTGAGAATTCAACACGATCAGGTTCGTCTATAAGAACTCTCAATACCTCTTCAGGTAGATCATTGCGGTCAGCGTAAAACTGCACATAAGCCACTTGTGGTTTCGGTTGTTCACCGCGCATAATTTGCTGTTGAACTCGTACAGATTCTTCGGTCAATACCTGATGAAACATTTCATCTTCAACATAGTAAGAATATAAAAGCCCCAACAAAGAAAACAGCACGCTGACAAAAACCGCGATAGCAACAAAATAGACAACGATACGTGTACGTATTTGAGTGAACATTATAAGTATTTGAACTTTCTACTTGACTTATAAGGTAAGGCTAAAACCCACACTATGCAAAGTCTTAACGATAGGTTTGGCGAAAGGTTTGTCGATGGCTTTACGGAGTTGGTACAAATGCGAACGCAACGCATCAGAATGGGTGGGTTCGCCATGCCAGAGCTTATCGCAGATTTCACTGCGCGTAATGGCCCTGGGGTGCGCCTCCATCAACAGCTTAAGAATTGAGAATGAAATGGGTTGCAAATGAATGGTCTGCCCCGCTCGCGTCACCTTTTTTCTGGTAACATCAAGGCTAATTTCTGTCTCGCCCAGCCCCAATGTTAGCACCTTCGCCGTTGATGGACCATAGCGCATAGCCAATGCCTGACACCGCGCGTAGAGTTCTTGTAATGCAAAAGGTTTAGCCAGGTAATCGTCAGCACCATGAGAGAAACCGGCAAGTTTGTCGTCAAGAGAATCTCTGGCGGTCAGAAAAAGGATGGGGATGTGCCGAGTGGCCCTTTCTCGAAGTATACTACAGGTTTGCAAACCGTCCATCTTTGGCATGGCGATATCAAGCACAATGCAATCGAAGTATTCTTTAAGGGCCAGATCGCAGGCAAGCTGGCCATCATATGCGAAATCCAATTCCACACTGCGTTTTTCCATAAACGCAGCAATGTTCTTTGATATGGCGATATTGTCTTCAACAATCAATAATTTGAGCTTTGCTTTTGTCACTCATGCCACCTTGTCAGTTGTTGGTGATATCCCTTGGGAAAAATATGTCTACCGCCAATTTGAATGTGCTTTCTGCATGATGTAGTTCCCTCTGGTGTCAGAATGGATTATATACAGAACTATATGATCGCCGGACTAATAATAAAAATTTTCTTCTACATAACCATTATTCCGACAAGGTTTGAAGCAAGGTGAGCACTTGCTGGTTCTCAGGGAATTTCTTCTTCGCTGCAGTTAACACTGCCTTGGCTTGAGGAATATTATTGTTATGCAGGTATGCTTTGGCAATCGCTGTGTCTAACATCGGGTGATTGATGGTGTCCTGAGTCTGTTGCATCAGAATAAGCGCCACATCGCGTTCGATTGCGGTGTTGGCATGCCGTGCCTGATACACACCAAACATGCCCAATAGCATAGGATCATATTGATCTCTATGAGCTGTAAACTCTTTTATCGCTGTGTCACGATCAGAAAAGAACTGCTCAACAAGCTTAATGGTACGATCATCTTTGAACTCAAGCGCTTCGTCTGCCTTGAGCCCTAACTTATTAACCACGGCTTTCGAGGTGTCGGCGGTCGAGAAGGGGTTTTGCCCGGTGATCACCCGACCGTCAATGCTGACCTGATTCAGCATTAAGCCATCCTGGTGAAACACCGCACCCTGCTCTGTCAGTTTGTCTTCTAACAAAAATGGCATGCTCCAGGTTTTGGAAAATGCCGACTCCTCTTCGTTGGTAAAGGCCGATACGCGCTTTCCTTCTACCAGATAAGAACCGTCACTGAGCTTCACATCTAAAAGCGCAGCTGGCCCATGACACACAGCGCCAACAACACCGCCGTTTTCATAAACCTCACGAATTATGTTTTTCACGGACTGATTGTCGGCCAAGTCAAACATCGGCCCTTTACCACCGACCACATATACCGCATTATAATCTTTAGGGTTTATGTCGCTTAATTTTTGCGTCGATTCAAGTAGCTTCACCGCGGCCTTATCAGCAAGAAACCGTTCGTTGTAGGCTTTGGACGGATCGTAGTTATCGGCGACAAGTTTGCCGCCAGTCGGCGATGCGAAAGTGATAGTGGCACCGGCAGAAGCAAATACCAGATAAGACTTACTCATCTCGTCGAACTCAAAGCCCGGCTTTACTAACTTACCTTCAGCGTCTTTTTGACCATGGCTACTCAGTACCATCAAAACTTGTATATCGTTATTACTCGCAAATAGGCTTGTTGTGGACAACGCCAAAACAGCCGCTGTGGTTAATGATAAAAACCTAATCATTAAAGTTTTCATTTTCACGCTCCTTTTAGAGGGTTCATTCATATCTATATGTGAGGCTGTATTCACGATAGCTATGACGGCGTGAAGAAAATGTGAAGAGGTTGCCCCGCCGCCAGACAGAATAAATGCACGGATCAAAGGGGGTAAAACATTGCACCAGTTTTGGGTGGGTCGAATTAGAGTAACTGGGCTTGGTCGGATAAACAAAAGCCCCCGCAAGCCCAGTATTTATGAGGATTGAGAGGCTTTTGTAGACTGCTTTAAACAGTGATTTGGTGGAGGTGGCGGGAGTTCTTCCCGTACCGTTTTGGTCATTGTGCTCATCGCTCCAATAGCGGGCCATCCGTCGTAACCCTGGCATCGGGCTGGGCCACTGACGGGGTATCTTCCTCCCGCACCCGGAACCAGGTCGCGTAAAGGGCTGGCAGGAACAGCAGCGTCAGTCCGGTAGCTACGATCAGGCCACCCATGATCGCCACCGCCATGGGACCGAAGAAGTCACTGCGCGACAGCGGGATCATTGCCAAAACAGCGGTCAGGGCGGTGAGCACAATGGGGCGGAAGCGCCGCACGGTGGACTCGACAATAGCGTTCCAGGCACTGAGCCCCTGGGCCATATCCTGCTGAATCTGATCCACCAGAATCACCGAATTGCGCATCACCATGCCGCCCAGGGCGATGGTGCCCAGCATCGCTACAAACCCGAAAGGCTGGTTGAACAGTAACAGGAACAGGGTAACGCCGATGAGGCCCAGCGGCGCGGTAATGAGCACCATGGCAGAAAGAGACATACTGCGCAATTGCAGCATCAGCAGGGTAAACACCACCAGTAGAAACAGCGGCATGCCCGCGTTGACGGAAGCTTGTCCGCGCGCGGATTCTTCCACACTGCCGCCCACTTCCAACAGGTAACCCGGTGGCAGTTGGTCGCGAACGGTCTGCAGTTGCGGCCACACCGCATCCACCACTGTGGCGGGCAGCGCTGAAGTGTAGATGTCGGCGCGCACAGTCACCGTGGGCAATCGGTCGCGGTGCCAGATAATTCCTTCCTCGAAGCCATACTCCAAGGTGGCGATCTGGTTTAGGGGAACGCTGCGGCCGCTGTCGGTCTGCACCGCCAGGTTGCCAAGCTGGCTCAGGGCGTGGCGTTCACGCTCCTGGCCGCGCACGCGCACATCAATCAGCTCGTTGTCTTCGCGATACTGGCTTACGGTGATGCCGGTGAGGGAACTTTGCAGAGCGCGGGACAGGTCAGCGCTATTGACACCCAGGGCACGGGCGCGATCCTGGTCGATATTCAAGTTCACCGTCTTACTGGGTTCCTCCCAGTCCAGGTGGACATTGGATACCTGGGGGTTTTGCCGTATATGCCCGGCCACTGCGTGGGCGAGACTGCGAACGGTAGTGATATGCTCACCGGAAACCCGGAACTGCACCGGGTAGCCCACCGGCGGGCCGTTCTCCAAACGGGAAACCCGGCTGCGCAGGGTGGGGAATTCCGTCTCCATGGTCTCGATCAGCCAACTGCGCACCTGCTCGCGCGCTTCTACACTGCGGGTCATGATAACCAACTGGGCAAAGCTGGCCGCCGGCAGTTGCTGGTTTAGGGGCAGATAGAAACGGGGTGAGCCGGTGCCCACATAAGCCACGTAGTTCTCCACCAGCGGATTCTTTTTCAGCAGGGATTCCAGGCGTTGGGCCTGATATTCGGTGGACGCCAGGGAGGCACCCTCGGCGAGTTTCAGGTCCACCATCAGCTCCAGGCGCCCGGAGGAGGGAAAAAACTGCTGGGGCACCAGGCGAAACAGGGCCAGTGAGCCAACAAAGATCGCCAGGGTTGCCACAATCACGGTTTTGCGATGGCGCAGGCACCAGGTGATCAGCTTGCGAAAGCGCTGGTAGAAGGGTTTCTGATAGGGGTCCCGCAGCTCGCCTTTGTGGTCGCGGCGCGTCAGGTTGGGCAGCAGGTAGTGGCCCAGGTAGGGCACAAACACCACTGCAGCAATCCAGGAGGCCAGCAGTGACAGGGTGACTACCTGGAAAATGGAGCGGGTGTATTCGCCGGTACCCGACTGTGCCGTGGCAATGGGCAGAAAACCGGCGGCAGTGATCAGGGTGCCGGTGAGCATGGGGAAGGCCGTGCTGGTCCAGGCGAACCCGGCGGCTTTGAGGCGGCTGAACCCCTGCTCCATTTTAATCGACATCATTTCCACGGCGATAATGGCGTCGTCCACCATTAATCCCAGTGCCAGCACCAGTGCGCCCAGGGAAATCTTGTGCAGGCCGATGTTGAAATATTGCATCAGTGCGAAAGTCATGGCCAGCACCAGCGGAATTGACAATGCCACGATCAGGCCGGGGCGACTGCCCAGGGAGAAAAAACTCACCAGCAACACGATAGCCAGTGCCTCGGCCAATACCCGTAAGAATTCCCCCACTCCGCGTTTAACCGCAGCGGGCTGGTCCGAGACCTTGTGGAGTGCCATACCCAGGGGCAGGTCCTGTTGCAGTTCGGCAAAGGTCGCGTCCAGCTGTCTGCCCAACTGGAGAATATCCCCACCCCCCTTCATGGAGGCGGCGAGGCCGATGGCATTCTCTCCCATAAAACGCATGCGCGGCTGGGCCGGATCGCTAAAGCCGCGGTGCACCTCGGCGATATCGCCGAGCCTCTGGGTGCGACCGCCAGCGGTGATGGGGAACTGGCGAATTTCCTCCACGGACTGGAACTGTCCGCTAACGCGTATGCGTACTCGGTCGCTCACGGTATCCACAAATCCGGCGTCGGTGACCTGGTTTTGTGTCTGCAGGGTGTTTTGCACCGCGGCCAGGGGAATCCCCAATGAAGCGAGTTTGGTGTTGGAGAGTTCCACCCAGATTTTTTCATCCTGCAGGCCCAGCAGTTCCACTTTGCCCACATCTTTCACCCGCTGCAGGGACAGTTGCAAACGCTCGGCGTAATCCTTCAACAGTGCATAGTCAAAGCCGTTACCCGTAAGCGCATAAATATTGCCGAAGGTGGTACCAAACTCGTCGTTGTAAAAGGGGCCGTGAATATCGGTTGGCAGGGTGTGACGGATATCGCCAATCTTTTTGCGAACCTCGTACCAGAGATCCGCGATATCCCTTGAGTGCATATCGTCCCGGGCGACAAACAACACCTGGGACTGGCCGGGGCGGGAGAAGGAGGAGATGTACTGATAGTCGCCGGTTTCCATCAGTTTTTTTTCCACCCGCTCGGTGATCTGGCGGGAGACCTCCCCGGCGCTGGCACCGGGCCAAAGGGTATTGATCACCATCACCTTGAAGGTAAAGGGCGGATCTTCGCTCTGCCCCAGTTGTGTATAGGAGACGGCGCCCAGCAGCCCCAGCAGGATCATGGCGTAGAGTACCAGGGGGCGGTTTTGCAATGCCCATTCGGAGAGGTTAAATCCCATGGCAGTGTCTCTGTCTGGTAGGCGCGGCGGGTTTGTTGGGGCCACGCTTTGGTAAAATTGTCGGGGCACCTAACGGACTGCCCTCTGCAGTTTTTGGCTGTGTTTTGACCGGCCGTTTAATCCTGGCTGACCAGGGTGCGGTCCGGATTGATGGGGCGGTTCATACGGTCTACAGGTCGCACGCGCTGGCCCTCCCGCAACAGGTGGGTGCCGGCTGCCACAATCCAGTCGTCGGCGTGCAGGCCGGCAAATACCGGGACAAACTCCTGACCGAAGGGCCCCAGGGTCACTGCTGTTTTGTGCAGTGTCTGGTGTTCTTGGTCCAGCACCCATACAAAGGCCTTGCCATCGTCGGCGCTCACGGCGGACATGGGCACCTGGAATATGTCCGTGGCGGCAGCCTGGGGTACGAAAACCCGTGCACTCTGGCCCAGTTCTGCGCCAATTGCCTGGTTGTCGAAGGCCACACGGGCTTCGAACGTGCGGGAAATGGGATCTGCGGCGGGGGAGAGCTCGCGCACCTGGGCGGGGAAAGGTTTGCCCGGTTGCGACCAGAGTTCCACTGTCAGCGGCTGGCCCACACGGAAGCGGTTGATGGACTGCTCCGGCAGGTCGATGCGCACTTCCCGCTCGCCGTCTGCGGCCAGTGTGAAAATACCCTGGCCTGCGGCCACAACCTGGCCGGCCTCCGCCCTACGGCGGGCGATCACGCCACTCTCCGGTGCTTTCAACACTGCATAGGCAGCCTGGTTGCGCGCCACATCCAGCTGTGCCCGGGCCTGCTGCAGGCGGGCTTCACTGGCCTCAAAACGGGTTGTTACGGCGTCGAACTGGGAGTGGCTGACCAACTGGCGCGCCAGCAGTTTGCGGTGGCGCTCCAACTCACTGCCGGCGAGGCGTTGATCGGCCTCGGCAGAATTGAAGTTTGCGCGGGCGGAGTCCAGTTGCAGAAGCAGGTCATCGGTGTCCAGTTCAGCCAGGGCCTGCCCCTGTTCAACCCGATCGCCTACGTTGACCAGGCGCCGATGGATCTTGCCATTGATACGGAAGGCGAGGGCCGGTTCGAAGCGGGCACGTACCTCTCCGGGGTATACATCCAGCCGGGTGCTGGCCAGTTCGGGGCGAACCATCACGGCGGGGCGCGGTTTTTTCTCCCGGTCTGTGGTATCGGATGGCGTACAGGCGGATGCAAGCAGGCTGATTAACAATACAGTGTGCATTAGTGGTCGGTACATAGGGGTTCCCTTCCTTCGCGGCGAGGCAACAGGCTGAAACCGGGAGTGGGTAGACAGGGCCCGGTAGCCAGCAATGCTATACTGGCGAGTATAGTAAATTTATTAAACTGGAGAGTCCAGTATATGGAGCACTATGTCTGAGCAGTCAACGGCAAACGCCCAGCGCGGTCGTCCCAAGGACCCGGCCAAGCGCCAGGCCATACTCGATGCAGCCAAGGAGTTGTTTCTGACCCAGGGCTTTGCCGCCACGAGCATGGATGCACTGGCCTCGGTGGCGGGGGTCTCGAAACTCACCGTCTACAGCCACTTTTCCGACAAGGAGACGCTCTTTAGTGCCGCGATTACCGATCGTTGTGAAAGTATGATGCCCCTGCCGATCTTTGTGCTCGAGGAGGAGGATTCGGTAGCGGGCGTGCTGGAACGGATCGGCCAGGCTTTTCTGGAGATGGTGTACAGCGAGGATAGCGTCCGGCTGTTGCGACTGTTGTGTTCTGTGGCTTCGCAGGAATCGAGGATGGCGCAGCTTTTCTTTGATGCGGGTCCCCAGCGTATCCTTGGGGAAATCGAGCAGTTGCTGATCCGGGCCACCCAGTTGGAGATGTTGCGGGTGGAGGACCCGGCTGCTGCCGCAGAGAACTTTCTCGGCATTTTGCTGGGCTGCGGGCATCTGGGCGTGTTGATCGGGCGCTCAGAGGTGGAGGCAGGGGCGGAGCGGCGCGCGCGGGTGTGCAGGGCGGTGGATTTGTTTATACGGGCCTACCGTTAAACTCCATCACAGGGCACCGCTAGCGGTGCTGGTCCGATGCAGTGCGGATGCGGGCATGCGCTGGCCCGCAGACACCGCGTGAAACGCTCCCGCTATACATTGCCACCCGTATCAGTTACCGATTGCATTTGATCAGGTTTTGATACGGTAACCGGTGCGGAATATCCACCAGATGGCGAGCAGACACAGGATCAGGAAAAGCAGGGTCATGCCCACACTGAGCCCAATATTGACATCCGCCACGCCGTAAAATGCCCAGCGGAAACCGCTGATCAGGTAGACCACGGGATTGAACAGGGTAATTTTCTGCCAGACTGCCGGCAGCATACTGATAGAGTAAAAGGCACCTCCAAGGAAGGTTAGTGGTGTGATCACCATCAGGGGGATAATTTGCAGCTTCTGGAAGTCGTCGGCCCAGACACCGATGATAAAGCCGAACAAACTGAAGGTGAGGGCGGTCAATACAAGAAATACCACCATCCACACTGGGTGGGTAATTTCATAGTCCACAAAGAAGCGCGCCGTCACCAATATCAGGAGACCCAGGACGATAGACTTGGTTGCTGCGGCCCCCACATAACCCGCCACAATCTCGAATACAGATACCGGTGCGGACAGGATTTCGTAAATAGTACCGGAGAATTTCGGAAAGAAAATGCCAAAGGAGGCATTGGAGATACTCTCGCTCAGTAGCGCCAGCATGATCAGTCCGGGGATAATGAAGGCCCCATAGCTGACGCCCTCAATGTTGCCCATTCGTGCACCGATGGCGGCACCGAACACGATAAAGTAAAGGGAAGTGGAGAGCACCGGCCAGACGATACTCTGCATCAGGGTGCGCCAGGTGCGCGCCATTTCAAACTTGTAAATTGCACCAATGCCATACCAGTTCATTCCTGCATCTCCCCGCTGAGTTGTCCCTCGTGTTTCTGATGTTCACCGTGTACCAGATTCACAAAGATTTCCTCCAGGGAGCTCTCCCTGGTGTGCAGATCGCGAAAATCGATATTGGCGGCATTGAGGCAGCGCAGGAATTCCGCAATGCCGGTATCTTCGCTCTTGATATCAAAGCGGTATATCAATTCACTGCCATCACTGTTCAACCTGAGCGGCAGGTCGGCGAGGGCATCGGGAATCTTTTGCAAGGGTTCCGGCAGTGTCAGGCTGAGCTCCTTTTCCCCCATGCGCTGCATCAGGGCATTTTTCTCTTCCACCACGACCAGTTCACCGCGATTGATCACCCCGATGCGATCGGCCATCTCCTCGGCTTCCTCGATATAGTGGGTGGTGAGAATGATGGTGACCCCGGAATCCCGCAGCCCGCGCACCATGGCCCACATATCCTGGCGCAGTTCTACATCGACGCCGGCCGTGGGCTCATCCAAAAAGAGTACATGGGGTTCGTGGGAGAGTGCCTTGGCAATCATTAAGCGGCGCTTCATACCCCCGGACAGGGTAATGATTTTGTTGCCTTTCTTTTCCCACAGGGACAGCTGCCGCAGGATTTTTTCCAGGTAGCTGGGGTTGGGCGCTTTACCAAACAGCCCGCGGCTGAATTTCACTGCACTCCAAACGCTCTCGAACGCATCGGTGGATATTTCCTGGGGCACCAATCCGATCTCCCGGCGGGCCCTGCGGTAATCCCGCTGGATATCATAGCCGCTGACAGTGACATTGCCCTGGCTGGCATTGACGATACCGCACACAATACTGATCAGGGTGGTCTTGCCGGCACCATTGGGGCCAAGCAGGGCAAAAATTTCCCCGCGTTGAATTTCCAAATTAACTTTCTTTAGGGCGGTAAAGCCGCCGGCATAGGTTTTGCCGAGATCTTGAATGGAAATAATGGGTTCCACTTTTTCTCCTTGTCAAAGTAAGGTGATCGGGGCTTTTCTGTCTGCACGCTGTCGGTTCAGTCTACATCCTGCCGCACAATATTTCAGTAGCCTGCCAACTCGAACAAGGATATTCGGGTCGCAAATCAAGCATGTAAGTGCTTGATTTGTCGTGGATGGATTGCGGGCATGCGCCGCAAACCCGGGTTGAAAAAGGCCATGGAAGGCTTTTTTCAACAGCTTATTAGAGTGTAAGCCGGTGTGTGCTGTTGAGGTGACTGGCAAAGTGCGCTTACAGCGCAGGCAGTGACCGTGTCTATGGTTGCCCCGGATATTACCGAGAGCGCCATGGGTGCTGCGACGGTAGTTGCAAAGCTCATTGCCCGGTTCCCAATGTATGACCTTCCGGGCTCATATTGGCCGTCGGTGACGAGGTGTGGTTCAAGATCTGCCGGGCGAGGCGGATACTTGGGCTCTCTGCTGCCACCATCAATAGGAAGAAGCCCGGTGTTGTCGGTGGCTGAGGCGCAGGGTTTGGCTGTTTGCGGTTGCAGTTCACGGTTGGTCTCCCTTCACTTGCATTGGAAAGCTGTGCAGTGTAAAACCTCAAGTAATATTGAGGTCAATAGCTGCAGGAGGCTTTTCGGTGACTGAGGGGCATAACAGCAAAACGGCATCTGGCGCAGAAAGTAGTATTCGGCGTGCGTTGACTGTGGGTGAAGTGGCCGAGCGCAGCGGTGTGGCGGTGAGTGCGCTGCATTTCTATGAGCGCAAGGGCCTGATTAGCAGCTGGCGTACCAGTGGCAACCAGCGGCGCTATTCGCGGGATGTACTGCGGCGCGTGGCAATTATCAAAGTCGCACAGAGCACCGGCATTCCCCTGGCCGGGATTCGCAAAGCTCTGGGCACGCTGCCCAATGGCCGCACACCCACTGCCAAAGACTGGTCAAGGCTGTCGGCGGGCTGGCGCGAAGACCTCGACCAGCGCATTGGTCAATTGACCCGGTTGCGCGATCGCCTGCAGGACTGTATCGGCTGTGGCTGTCTCTCTATGGACACTTGCCCGTTGCGCAATCCCGGAGACCGGGCAGCGGAGCAGGGAAGTGGTGCGCACTATTTGGAAGAAAAATAGTTGGGCCGGTAAGCATTCCTCAGCCGGCCCATTGCGGAGAGTGGATACCCCACCTTTATTAAAATTCCTTGGGGTCGCTGGTCATTCGGCAATCAAACGGGTTTTCCATACCACCTTTGGCTGTCGCCCTCAAAGGGCCAACGGGTTTGTCTTTCAGGTTTAGAACCGGCCAGTGACAGCATCTTCTCGCGTTCCATCAGCCCGATAATATCCCGGGCTGTGGGTTTGTGACCAGTTCCTTTCAACTAAATATCCTCTGGTAAAAATGCAGTGCTCCCTGCCGGGCATCCTCCGCTGCTTCCCTGTTGTAGGCAAGGGGTAGCCCAAGCTTCTCGCCCCGCTCTGTGGCGATAGGATTGGTAAATCCGTGCAGCACGCCGGGATAGCTGATCAATGTGAGTTTGGCACCTGCCACCTGCATCTCCTCGACAAAGGCACCCACCTGTTGCGGAGGGATCATGACATCGGCACCGCCGGTATACACCTGGATTTCCGCCTGAATTCCACCCTTCTGAGCGGAGATATTGCTGGCCAGGGCGCCGTGAAAGCTGACTACGCCGCGCAGTTCCAGGCCGAGTCGCGCCATATTCAATGCCACTTCTCCGCCAAAGCAGTAGCCTTGTGCCGCGATGCGGGTTGGGTCGACACTGGTGTGCTGTTGTAACAGTGACTGCGCGGTGCGGAAACGGGCTTCCAGGGCCACAGGGTTTTTGCGTGCCGCATCGCTTAAATTTTGTGCTTCGGCGGGATCGTCAGTGTGTTTGCCGGTGCCAAACATATCCACTGCAAAGGCGCGGTAGCCATGCCTGGCGAGCTGATCCGCCTGATCCCGCATAAAGGCATTCTGCCCCCACCATTCGTGTACCAGGATAATGCCCGGGCGCTTGTCAGCAATGCGATCATCCCAGGCTAAATAACCGGTATAGGGTTGCCCATCTACTGCGTAATCAATTACTTCCGACGCCATAATTCTTCCAGTTCAAAGTGTTTCTCTAAATAGAATTTGCCCAGGCTAAAGTGCGATGGCGCACTTTAGCAGAGATTCCTAGGTATCCGGCGGTCCCTTTAGCTCAATCACGTTGTTCTCGGGGTCAGAGATGTAGAGAGAGGGCCCCATGCCTTCCGCACCATAGCGCTGTTCCACCGGTGAGGCACCAATATTTCTTTCCTGTAGGAATCGCAGAATATTGTCGGCGTTGAATGGGTCCACACGCAGACAGAAATGGTGCAGATTGTGTCCCTCGCATCCTGGAGCGGAACCGCCTGTGCGTCCAATCTCCTGATCCACCGGTACCAGATCGATCAGGCTGCTGCCGGCGCGCATTTGATACAGGCCGAGACTCGTATTCTCCCGTTCCAGTTTGCAGCCGAGAATATCCTGGTAAAAACGGCGCACGGTTTCCAGTGATTTTACGCGCAATACAAGGTGATCGATATGTTGGATAGTGAACATGGGAGCCCATTAATTTTAGGAAAACCTGTCTCGGGCAATAATGGAAACTGCGATACACCGGCTCTAAGTGTAGGAGGCCGGTGGGGTCGCGGCCCACAAGGGGGCATTAAGTGGCGTCTTATGGCAATTGTTTGCACTCGACTGTGCCTGGGAAAGCGAAACAGAGGGCCTGTCGCTGTTTTCAATAGTTTTACACAAGACCTGGGGTTGCAGAAGTGAGCTTAATCACTGAAATCGTCTATTTGGGCTGTGCCAGGTTTTTCTGCAAACTTCTCTGAGCTCGGTGCGGGAAATGACCGGTGGCTTGCGAACAGATTGCTTGAAAATAAGCTCGTTACAGTTGCGCTCTGTAGGTTTTAACAGCCTGTGAGGGAAAATGCCCTATACCCTGTGTGAAGGGTACTTTTGGAATATACCATTGGTATTATAGGCGCAACCGACGGAATTGCCGCTGCGGTCTATTCTTCTGCAGTACTGGCGTGGACGGTGCGCAACAGAGTTAAAATTTCTGCTTTACAGGAGCCACAGTGCGTGCCGCAGCCCAAGGTGTTGCCGAGAGCTGCCAGGCTGTGCATACCGTTGCCGATTGCCTTGGTGATTTGTGCACGGGAAACCTGCATGCAGGTGCAGATGATCTTCACACCGGGTGCGATGGGGTGCAGTAGTTTTGCGGGAACCCGGGGTAGTGCCATCTCCAGGTAGCGTTCCAGCGAACGCCGGTCTGGCAGGTCTTGCCAGCGGTTGCCTGCAATGATAAGCAATTGTAGCGTGTCGTTATAGACCACCCAGCGCTGGTTTTTTAGTGACTCAATCTGTTGCCAGTGCATGCCGTGAATATCGCCTAATAGTTGTGTGCCCAGGCCGCGCCCGTTTAAAGGATGGTGCAGGGCCAGTTCGTAGCGGTAACCGCCGGTGCAGGGTACCCGGTACCAGTGCAACAGATTTTTATCTTTGGCACTATGCAGCCATTGCCACAGTTTTTTTGCGACGATGTCGGGACAAATCAGGGTGGCGTAACTACTGCAGGGAAGTGCCTCTACCTGGATCGGCACCTGTTTGAATTCCGGCTGGCCCGAGTGGGGGTCTACAACCGCAGCAGCCAGTGCACTGACCCTGGCATCCCGGGCCAGGGTTTCACTCCAGTGGATGGGGGCGAATAGTTGGCCGGGCTTTTGTGCTTCACTCAGGGTGGCACGCCCGGACATTTTGCCCTGAGCACTGTTCAGCGCGATCAAAGTGCCCTCTTCAATGTTGTATTGTCGTGCATCTTGCGGGTTAATCTGGATTTCGGCAATTTCACTGTGGTCCAGCAGTGTACGTGCGTGACCAGTGCGGGTCATGGTATGCCATTGATCGCGCATGCGACCGCTGTTAAGCCACAGTGGATAGAGGGCACAGGTTTGCTGAAGCGGTGCTCGGGGGGTGATTGGTACAAAGTGCGCACGCCCATTGGCGGTAAAAAACCGACCATCATTAAATAGCCGCGCACGCCCCTGGGGGTTGACCTGGTTTACTGGCCACTGTACCGGTTCCAGCACGTCGTATTCCTGACGCTGGATATCGCTCAGCAGGGAGATATCAAAGGCGCGGCGCCCATTATTTTCAAAGCCTGAGAGCCGCGCGTGTTCGCGGAAAATCTCTACTGGATGTGAATAGCCAAAGGCTTCTGAATAGCCCAGTCGTTGCGCCAGATCACAAATGATCTGCCAGTCATGGCGGGCTTCTCCGGGAGGGTGCAGAAAAGGGCGCTGTCGAGAGATGCGTCTCTCCGCATTGGTGACAGTGCCGTTTTTTTCTCCCCAACTGGTGGCTGGCAGCAGCACTTCTGCACAGCGGGTGGTATCAGTATCGGCAACGCAATCGGAAACGATGACGAGTGCACATTTGCGCAGGGCTTCAGCTACTCTCCCGGCTTCGGGCATACTCACTGCAGGGTTGGTGGCCATAATCCAGATGGCTTTGATTTGGCCGCTTTCCACCGCCCTGAACATATCCACAGCGTTTAGCCCTGGCGTCAGGGCGACCCGTGGGGCATGCCAGAAGCGGCCCAGTCGATTGATGTTATCCGGGTTAAACGTCATATGCGCAGCCAGTGTATTGGCCAGACCACCCACCTCCCGCCCGCCCATGGCATTGGGTTGCCCGGTGATGGAAAAAGGGCCGGCTCCGGCTGTACCAATGCGCCCGGTGGCCAGGTGGCAATTGATAATGGCGTTGTTCTTATCGGTACCGCTACTGGATTGGTTGACACCCTGGGAGTAAAAACTGACGGTTTTTTCTGTCTCGGCAAACAGTTGGAAGAAGGCCAACAGTTTTTTTGCGGATACCCCACAGTGTAGTGCAGTTTGCTGCAGAGACCACGTCCGGGCTGTGGTGAGTGCCTCCTGGAAGCCGTTGGTGTGTTGCTGGATATAGTGGTTGTCCAGATACTGATGTTGCGCAAGGAAATTCAGCAGCCCGTTAAACAGTGCTGCGTCACTGCCGGGGCGGATGTCCAGATGTAGATCGGCCAATTCGCCCGTGGCGCTGACACGAGGGTCAATAACCACCAGTTTGGCATTGCCAGCCTGCATGCGTTGGAACAGGATCGGGTGAGTCCATGCGGCATTAGAACCTATCAGCACAATCAGGTTAGCGCGATCTAGGTCTTTGTAGCAGCAGGGTACTGCATCGGCACCAAAGGCGCGTTTGTAGCCGGCCACTGCCGAAGACATGCACAGGCGCGAATTGGTATCAATATTGGCGGTGCCGATAAAGCCCTTCATCAGTTTATTGGCTACATAGTAATCCTCGGTGAGTAGCTGGCCAGAGAGGTAAAAAGCCACGGAGTCTGGTCCGTGTTTGCGAATGTTTTCGGCAAAAGCATTGGCCACAAAGGACATGGCCGTATCCCAGTCGGTTGCTTGGCCGTGCAGATACGGGCGCAACAAACGACCACGATCTCCCAGTGTTTCACTCAATGCGGCACCCTTGACACAAAGGCGACCAAAATTGGAGGGATGGTGCCTGTTACCACACACCGCGATTGCGGCAGGGTCCGCAGGATTTTTGTGGCTGATTGAAACCCCACACCCTACGCCACAATAAGGGCAGGTAGTCTGTGTGCCCAAAAATTTCTTTGTGGCCATTACTATATACTATTGCTGTCGATAAAAACGGTGTCCCCGATAAAGGTTAATGGGTAGGTGGAAAGCTGGATATTGCTATTTTCCATGCAAAGCCCATCTGTAAGGCGGAAGTGATGTTTATAAAGCGGAGAGGCAATGGTGAATTCCCCATCCAGTTCTGCAAGAATTCCTCTCGCAACGACGCCAGCTTGTGCGATTGGGTCCCAGTTGTCTATGGCGTAAAGCTGCTGCGCCTGGCTGGGCAAGAAAAAGAGCGCGATACTTTTTCTTGAAAGTGTACAGGTTTTTCTCTTCTTTTGGGTGGGAGTATGTTCCCAGAGGGCGCAGACTCCGGAATCGCTGATCAGATCTGATCGCTGACAGATCGGCTGCCAAAGAGAGTGAATTAAGTTAAATGAATGAGTTTGGGATGATTTTAATAAAGTCTGAGCCATATTCTTTCTCACAGGATGAAAGATAAATTTATTGGAGTCTTTTATATCGGTTCGACAACGCCTACCATTTCTTCCACTTGGGCAGGACGTGGCTGTCCGCGCTCATTCACAAAGACAATCCTGTCATCGGCCTTGTCACTGTTAATAAATTGCCGAAAACGCTTGAGTTTTTCAGGGTCGTTAATGGTTGCTTTCCATTCGCACTGATAGGTATCAATCACCCTGGCCATTTGTGCTTCCAGTTCCTTGCAGATTTTCAGTTTGTCCTCGATAATAATTTCGCGCAGATTGTCAAGACCACCATCAAAGTTTTCAAGCCATCTTGAGGTGCGTTGTAATTTGTCCGCGGTGCGTACATAGAACATTAAAAAACGGTCGATATAGCGGATCAGGGTTTTGTTGTCGAGATCGGTAGCAAACAGATCTGCATGGCGTGGGCGCATACCCCCATTGCCACAGACAAACATATTCCAGCCATTCTCGGTCGCGATAACACCGATATCTTTGCTCTGTGCCTCCGCACATTCACGTGTACAGCCGGAAACTGCCATTTTTATTTTGTGCGGTGAGCGCAGACCCTTATAGCGGTTCTCCATAAACAGTGCCATGGAAACACTGTCCTGCACACCAAATCGACACCAGGTGTTGCCCACACAGGATTTCACTGTGCGCAGGGATTTCCCGTAGGCATGGCCAGTTTCAAATCCCGCATCGATCAAGGCTCGCCAAATTTCCGGCAACTGTTCCAGGCGAGCCCCAAACAAATCGATGCGCTGGCCACCGGTAATCTTTGTATAGAGGTTGTAACGCTTTGCCACCCGCCCGATCACAATCAATTTTTGTGGGGTGATTTCTCCAGCGGGAATACGTGGCACTACCGAGTAGCTGCCGTTTTTCTGCATATTTGCCATAAAGGTGTCATTGGTATCCTGCAGTCCTACATGGGGCTGTTCCAGGATATGCTCATTCCACAGAGAGGCGAAAATGGAAGCAACCGCGGGCTTACAGATCTCGCAGCCATACCCACGACCGCGTTTCTGCAAAAGCTCCGGGAAAGTCTTAATGCGCTCTACCTGTATTATCTGGAAAAGCTGCTGGCGCGAGAAGGGAAAATGGGCACAAAGGTGATTGTTCACTTCCATACCCAAAGTGGTAAAGGCGTCGTCAACGATGTTTTTCAGTAAGGGGGCACAACCGCCACAGCCGGTCCCGGCTTTTGTTATATCCTTGATTTCTTCCAGGGAATGGCAGCCCTCGGCAATAGTATCAAGGATCTGGCCTTTACTCACATTGTGACAGGAACACACGGTTGCTGTTGCGGGCAGATCTGGGGTACCCGGTGCAGTTGCCGCGTTGTCCACAGTGGGTAGGATTAATTGTTCTGGATGTTCGGGCAACACGATAGCATTGAGGTGATATTGCAGCAGGGTATCGTAGTTATCAGTGTCTCCCACCAGCACGCCCCCAAGCAGTTGCTTTCCTTCTGCATCGGTGATCATGCGTTTGTATACACCGGCCTGTTCATCTATAAAAGTAATTGCAGCAGAATTCTCAGTGTGCCCGTGGGCATCGCCAATGGAGCCGACCTGGACACCGAGGAGTTTTAGCTTGGTACTCAGATCTGCCCCAGAAAAAAATGCCTGTTCGCCAGTTAATTGCGCGACAGCGGTGCGTGCCATGGAAAATCCAGGAGCAACAAGGCCGAAAATACGCTGTTTAAAAAGTGCACACTCGCCAATGGCAAATATATCAGAATCGGAGGTGCGACAGTTCTGATCAATGACGATACCGCCACGTTTCCCGAGCTGCAGCCCGGCCGATGCAGCCAGTTCGTCTCGGGGGCGGATACCGGTAGAAAATACAATCATATCAGTGATTAGCTCACTGCCATCCCGGAACTGCATGCGCAGACGCCCGTTCACTTCTTCGATCAGCTCTGTGACAGCACCTATGTGAACACCCACACCCAGTGTCTCTATTTTTTGCTTCAATAGAGCCGAACCACCTGCATCCAACTGGATTGGCATAAGCCCAGATGCAAACTCTACAATGTGGGTGTCCAGTCCCAGTATTTTTAATGCATTTGCGGCTTCAAGACCCAGTAGTCCACCGCCCAGTACCACGCCCCTCTTTGCGCTGGCGGCGGCACTGCGTATCGCATCCAAATCTTCAAGGGTGCGATAGACAAAGCACTTTTTGTGTTGGTTTCCGAGAATTTGTGGCACAAAGGGGTAAGAGCCTGTGGCGAGGACCAATTGATCGTAGTTTTTAACAACCCCACTTTGTGCGGTAACTGTCTTGTTTGCCCGGTCAATTTCTATCACGCGCTCATCGACAAGCAGTTCAAAGCCCCACTGTCGATACTGTCCGGCGCTTCCCATGGCCAGATCTTCGGCAGTGGACCCGGCAAAATAGTCCGAAAGATGCACGCGGTCGTAAGCTGTTCTGGGCTCGGCACAGAATATTGTGACGTCGAAATAGTCGACCTGTTTGTGGGCTGCTAGCTGTTCTAGGAGGTGATGCCCTACCATACCGTTGCCAATGACTATCAGCTTGGTTTTTGATTCTGCTTTTTTCATTCTTGAAATTCCTGCCAGGCTCTAGTCGACGTTTTCAGAATAGGGCGAGTTTGAGGGTGTTAGTAGCTTCCACTTCTGCCAATATCTATAACAGATTACCCAGTTTTGGTTGGGCAAGAACTGTTAGTTTAATCATTCAATATTCATACCAGCTTGACAGTTGAGCAACAACGCCTTTCCGGAAAATGCATGACGAATTCCTGTAAGGTCAATGGGATAGGTCAGTAGTGTCGAGTATAGATATGAATTTATGCAAGTTTTTTAGGCGACATTGATCATTGATACACTGCCATCCGGGAGAGTCTCCGCTATCTGCCCTTCGGGCTCTTCCAGCAATAATACGGCAGCGAAGCCGAGCAGCGCCGTGATGCCAATAACCAGGAAGAATTCCTGGTAGGACATAAAACTAAAAACGGTGAGATAAAACACAGCACCGACATTGCCATAGGCGCCGGTGATTCCCGCAATCTGGCCAGTGAGACGGCGTTTGATCAAAGGAACCACAGCAAATACGGCCCCTTCGCCAGCCTGCACAAAGAAAGAGCAGGCCATCGCAGCGAAAACGGCCAGGTAAAGTGGCCATTGGGTATCGATAAGACTCATGATGAAATATCCCAGAGCCAGCCCTGCTGTGAGCACCAGCAGGGTGGGCCTGCGCCCCCAGCGATCACTAATCAGTCCGCCCGCGGGGCGCGACATCAGATTCATGAATGCGTAAGCCGAACCAAGCAGACCGGCCTTTATCGGGTCCAGGGTAAAGGTTTCTGAGAAGAATAGGGGCAGCATGGAAACCACGGCAAGCTCTGAGCCAAAAGTGGCAAAATACAGCAGATTTAGAACCGCCACCTGCTTGAACTTATAGCGGTGTAACGGCGCTGGCGGGTTGTGGAGGACTTCGCGGTTTACTCTGAAGGTCTTGCGTGTATCCAGCATATAGAGCAGGCCAAGGCCGCAGTAAATGATTGTGGCAGCAGCCTCGGAAAAAAGACCAATCCCGCTGGACAATTTCCAAGTAAGCAATACCAATGCTGCATAGATGGGGATCTTCACAATTAGCAGAAGAATAAAATCTCCACGGCTGGTAATTTCCATGGCGCCGATCTTTTTTGGCTTGAAATAGGCAAAGCCTTTTGGAGTGTCTGTTACTGAAAGGTAGTAAATAACACTGTAAACCAGTGCGATGACTCCGGTGAGGCCAATGGCATAGCGCCAGCCATTGTCTCCACCAGCAATCAGGGCAATCGCTGGCAGAGATATGGCTGCGGCAGCGGAACCAAAATTTCCCCAGCCGCCGTAAATACCCTCGGCTGTACCCAACTGGCGCACGGGAAACCACTCCGATACCATACGAATGCCAACCACAAAACCGGCACCGATAAATCCTAGGAGAAAACGACTGATCGCTGCCTGTATAAAGTTGTCCGCCAGTGCGAAGATAAAGCAGGGCACACTGCCAATGGCCAGGAGCAGGGAATAAGTGAGTCGCGGACCATATTTATCCGTGAACATACCGACCACGATGCGCGCAGGTATGGTCAGGGCCACATTGAGGATTAACAGTGTTTTGATCTGTTCTGGCGTTAAGGAGAGGCTTTTTGAAATGGCCATTAAGAGTGGTGCATGGTTAAACCAGGCGAAGAACGTGATAAAGAAAGCCACCCAGGTTAGGTGAAGTATTTTTATCTTACCGCGGAACGAGATCAGATTGAGTGGCTCACTGGTCATACGTAATTCCTCTGTTTACAAATCTCGCAGGCACACGACGTTTTCAACCGAAATCCGGCGGTTGGTATCGATGGACTTTGTTGGCAATTTACTACCGGGCCGTAAGGAAAGAATATTCCTCTCCCAAAATACGCTGTGAATACATTCCTGTGCGCTTGTAATCGGCATCCATGCCTTATACGACCCTGAGAGTGGGGTATTCTTCCTTCCTGGCTTACTGGTAAGTTGGTAAATAAACCGCTTCACTCTGGTGATCTACCTGAAATTAGCGCATTGGATCATCATTTTATTTCCATTCAATTAATATGCCAGCACGAAAAAGTTATCGGATTTGATCTCTGGAATCCTAAGAAAAAATATATTTCGCACGGTTTGACTGAGCAGGTTGCCTTATTGGTTTTGTTTCCGGAAGTGAGGATAAGGACAACTGCAATTTTTTGGTGCGATAGTTTGCGTTTATTGTTTTTCTTGCACAACCGGGGTGCTTTTATGAAGATCTAATTCGGTCGGATATGATGTGTGATGTTAAGTAAGATTGTTTCTTCTTTTTCTTCTATTCGAACAATTTATTGCAAAGGGTTATGCTGGGCAGTAAATACTCTGTTAATGAATTTTGGTTAAGAGAGTATGTAAAATTCAATATTAGTATTGAAGTTATTTTTGCTAATGGATCAAAATAAGTCATAAATATTCTAAATGACATTTTATAATGGAAATGCTATTTGTAATCAAACTGTTTGGATCTGGGTAGTAGCATAATGAAGCGTGATGTTGATAGGGCTATATGGCCTCTCGGCGGATTACGACCGGCAGCGACTGGGTTCTGGGTGTTATAAACCGGGCAATCTGCGCGCTGGCTCGGTTAACAAGGCTTACTTTTGCCCGCCCAGCTAAGAGAAATGGTTACAAATGTTACTTTTGATGGGATGTCCGTATAGTGTGTAGTGTGCCCTTACCCTGGTTTTTTAGAAGAGACTTATAAATTTCACCAATTACCGCTATTAAAAGAGACCACTTTTCATCTTCAGCCCACCGGTTTACACTCCGGCTGTTTATAAATTGGGCAGGCGGAAGCATTTCGAAGCAGGTTTAGTAGTCAATCCAGAGAACAAACCAAGAGGGGCACAGCGGTGATAATAGCCATACCAAGGGAGACCGCAAAGGGAGAAGCGCGCGTAGCGGCAACTCCCGACAGCGTAAAACGTTTACGCCATTTGGGTTTTTCCATTGCGCTGGAAAAGGGGGCTGGTGATATGGCCAGCTTTACCGATGCGGCCTATGCTGAGGTCGGGGCGGAAATCCGCAATGATCTAAAGGCATGTCTTGCCGGTGCGGGGGTGGTCCTTAAAGTGCAGGCCCCCACTGATGAGGAACTGGTATTGATTCCCGAAGGGGCCACCGTGATTGCTTTTCTCAAGCCAGCGCAAAATGCCGAGCTTCTGCGGAAACTGGCTGATCAAAAAATCAATGCGTTGGCTGTGGAGTCTGTTCCCAGAATTTCCCGTGCACAGAAAATGGATGCACTCAGCTCCATGGCAAATATCGCCGGCTATCGCGCGGTAATCGAGGCTGCACATAATTTCGGCCGTTTCTTTACCGGCCAGATTACGGCTGCCGGAAAAATTCCCCCCGCAAAAGTGTTGGTGATTGGTGCCGGTGTTGCTGGCCTCTCTGCCATAGGTACTGCAAGGAGTATGGGCGCTATTGTGCGTGCCTTCGACACCCGTTCAGAAGTGCGTGAACAGGTGGAGTCTATGGGTGCGGAATTCCTGACTGTGGAAATAGCCGAGGAGGGTTCCGGCACTGGTGGTTATGCCAAGGAGATGTCCAAGGAGTTTATTGAAGTGGAAATGGCCCTGTTCCGCGAGCAGGCCAGAGAAGTGGATATAGTCATTACCACAGCATTGATCCCCGGCAAGCCTGCCCCAAAACTCTGGCTTGCCGATATGGTCGATAGCATGGCACAAGGGTCGGTTGTGGTAGACCTGGCTGCGGAAATGGGAGGAAATTGTGATTACACAGTGCCCGATAAAAAAGTAGAGCACAGTGGTGTAACCATTATTGGCTACACCAATCTGCCCAGTCGCGCAGCGAACCAGTCTTCCAGATTGTACGCCACCAATCTTGTCCACCTGCTGGGTGAGCTGACACCGGATAAAGATGGTGAGATCCATATTGACTTTGAGGATGAAGTGATCCGCGGTGCAACTGTGGTCAAGGCTGGGGAAATCACCTGGCCCCCTCCCCCTCCAAAGATTTCAGCTCAACCCACGACACCAGCCAAAAAAGCTGAGCTGGATAAAGGACCTGTTGAGGAAAAAGTTAAAAAGAAGAAATCGCCCCTGGCTATTTTTATATTTTGGGCCGTGGCGGCGGTGTTGCTGCTGTGGCTTGGGCGGGTGGCACCACCGGAATTTGTTTCACATTTTACCGTTTTTGTTCTCGCCATTTTCGTAGGCTGGCAAGTGATCTGGAATGTAACCCATGCATTGCACACCCCTTTGATGAGTGTCACCAATGCGATTTCCGGCATTGTGGTGGTCGGGGCTCTGGTACAACTGGGGGTAACAGGCTCAGCCCTGGTAACGGTCCTCGCTTTTGTCGGTGTGCTGGTTGCCAGCATTAATATATTTGGTGGCTTCTTTGTAACCCACCGAATGCTGAAAATGTTTCGCCGCTAGGGAGAATTAGTGATGAACGGAATGATAGCAATGGCTTACCTGCTCTCAGCGGTGATGTTTATTTTAAGCTTGGGCGGTCTGTCCAGCCACGAAACAGCACGCAGGGGAAATCTCTACGGTATGGTGGGTATGACGGTCGCCATTATTGCTACCATAGCCGGCGTCGCCACCGGAGCCCTCTGGATGGTAGCCGTCGCGATGGTGGTTGGGGCAAGTATCGGACTTGCCCTGGCAAGGCGTGTAGCCATGACCCAGATGCCGCAGATGGTGGCCTTATTACACAGTTTTGTCGGTCTTGCCGCGGTATTAATTGGCTGGGGTGGTTTTCTCGATCCACAAGTGACTTTGCGCGGGGCCGCCCATGTGGTGCACAGTACAGAAATCTATCTCGGTGTGTTTATTGGTGCAATTACCCTCACCGGTTCCCTTGTCGCCTTCTGCAAGTTGCAAGGACTGGTGTCTGGTAAACCACTGACACTGCCGGCCCGCCATTGGCTGAATCTGACCGCGATTCTGGCCTGTATAGTGCTGGGTATTGAGTTTGTGCCGGCAGAAGTCAGCACCGGCACGCTGATAAACCTGCTTCTGATGACTGCAATTGCGTTATTGCTTGGTATTCACCTGGTTGCGGCAATCGGCGGTGCCGATATGCCGGTGGTGATCTCCATGCTGAACAGCTATTCTGGTTGGGCTGCAGCGGCGACCGGATTTATGTTGGGCAATGACTTGTTGATTGTCGTAGGCGCCTTGGTCGGTTCTTCCGGTGCGATTCTCAGTTATATTATGTGTCGCGGTATGAACCGCTCGTTTATCAGCGTAATTTTGGGAGGCTTCGGCTCTGAAGGTGGAGTGGTTTCCGATGATGAAGTTGAGGGCGAGGTTGTGTCGATCAGTCAGCAAGATCTGGCCGACGATCTAAAGGTCGCTGAAAAGATTATTTTTGTCCCTGGTTTCGGTATGGCCGTTGCGCACGCGCAGCAGGCTGTCAGCGACTTGACCGATCGGCTGCGTAAAATGGGTAAGACGGTGCGCTTTGGTATCCATCCCGTAGCGGGCCGCCTGCCCGGTCATATGAATGTACTCCTGGCGGAGGCCAACGTGCCCTACGACATCGTGTTGGAAATGGATGAAATAAACCCGGATTTTCCCAGTACGGACCTGGTACTGGTCATTGGTGCGAATGATACAGTGAACCCGGATGCAGTCGAAAAACCGGGTTCTCCCATTGCCGGGATGCCAGTGCTGGAGGTGTGGAAAGCGGACAAAGTGGTGGTGCTCAAGCGCTCCATGGCCTCGGGTTATGCGGGCGTAGCCAATCCGCTCTTCTATAAGGAAAATGCCCGGATGCTGTTTGGAGATGCAAAGGACAGTTTGCAGGGGGTATTGGGAAAAATGGGTGATTGATTGCCTGATATTGAGCCGCGGGAAACAAGCAAGTTGGGTCTCAATGAACTTAGCCAGTTGCAGGTTATAAAAATAAGCAGTTTGATAAGATAAAACCTACAGCCAAATTTTTTGATAATTATTTGGTTATCGTATTATTTGTTTGAAAATGATACTCTTCCTTTTTGCCAGCTTTGGATATAAGAAGTACTAGTGGAAATAGAAGAATGAGTACCAATTTGTTTGTTTTTGTTTTGCGAGGGTTAATTGGTCTAGGAGTCATTAGTCTTGTCGCTTGTGGTGGTGGTAGTGGAAACGAAGGAAGTTCTTCCGATACTTCTTCTGGCGAGAGTTTTACCTGGACTGAAGGGGAATTCCAGCCTGCTTCTGACTTTGACGGGATGTGTGTCTCACCACGCAGCGGTACAGATGTGCTGGGCACCCGCCTGGATGAGAACAACTGGTTGCGCTCGATGAGTCACGAACTCTACTTATGGTATAGCGAAATTGTCGATCAAGATCCTGCCAAGTTTGATGATTCACTGGAATATTTTGCTGAGCTTAAAACCCTTGCACTGACAGCCTCTGGCCAGGAAAAAGATAGATTTCACTTTACAATTCCTACCGAGGAATGGTTGGAAATGACAGAATCCGGCGTCTCTGTTGGGTACGGTTTCCAATGGGCACTGTTATCTGCTGAGCCACCTCGAAGAGCAGTGATTGCCTACCTGGATACAGAAACCGCCGAAGGCTTGCCCGACTATATAATGCGTGGTGCAGAATTGCTGAGTGTGGATGGTGTCAACGTGGCCAACAGTGACGATATTGAAACGCTGAACAGTGGTATGTGGCCTGCTTCGGCGGGAGAACAGCATGCCTTCAGACTTCTGCTCCCTGGTGCAACCGTCCCTATTACCGTGACACTCACTGCGAAAGCGGTAACTTCCGACCCAGTACAATATGTAAAGTCGGTGCAGACAGATTCAGGGCGGAAAGTAGGCTATATGCTCTTTAATGATCATATTGCCACTGCTGAAGGGGAGTTGATCAATGCAGTGTCAGATCTGAAGAGTGAAGGCGTCGAAGAACTGATACTGGATCTTCGCTACAATAGCGGCGGAATTCTCGATATCGCCAGCGAACTGGCTTATATGATTGCCGGCGACTCTACCTTGGGTAGGACTTTTGAATTGTTCAGGTTCAATGATCAGCACCCCAATATCAATCCCATTACAAAGCGGAAATTACTGCCAACGCCCTTTTATAACACCAGTCAGGGAATTGGTGCGGTGCAAGCTGGTATGGCGCTCCCATCTCTAAACCTGCAAAGGCTTTTTGTACTGACCAGTGAAGGCACCTGTTCTGCCAGTGAAGCAATCATTAACGGCTTGCGCGGTATTGATGTCGAAGTAGTCCAGATCGGCGACTCTACCTGTGGAAAGCCGTACGGGTTCTACCCGTTGGGCAACTGCGGTACAACGTATTTTACGATCCAGTTTACCGGGGTGAATGCCAAGGGATTTGGTGATTATTCAAATGGTTTTATACCAGGTGGTTCTCACCAGACTGAGGCACACCTGCCTGGGTGCAAACTCGGCGATGACTTTACCCATCTTCTCGGGGATAAAAATGAAGCCCGCTTTGCAGCGGCACTGAACTATATTGATACTGGCAGCTGCGGAGATATCCCAGCGAATACATTCTCAGCTTCCCCGGTCGAGGAACGGCTTTCGGCGGTGCATGCTCGTGTTCCTAAAGATATTGCTCGCAGCAATCGTATTATGGTGCGATAAAGATGAAAGTACCTGTGTTGTTGTTATTGCTTGTCGCTGTCATATCCTTTGGTTGTGAATCTCAGTCAGCGGCTTTGGTACTTCAGCCCGCCGTGCTAATTGAAGTGAACCCACAGATTCGTGCAGAACTACAGGAAACGGTTTCTGCGGCGATGGGAGGAATACCGGTAAGCCTTGGGCCAGAGGTATTAACCAAAGACAGCCTTTTACTCATAGAGCACAGCCCCCGTCAAATGCGGATTATTGGCCGAGAAATGCAGAGGCCAGCGAAATTCCAGCTCGTAACTGATGGGGAACGGTGTTGGCTTGAGCACTTGCCGAATGGAGTGCTGAAGGAGTTGCATATTTCTTGTCGGGGCAGCAGGGCCTTTTAGTTTTCCTCCCTTGAAGAGATGGTGCAAAAAAATTCTATTGCCAAAATTAATGAATGCTGACATGCCGGTTTCACAGTGCCAGTGATATTTAGGTCGGGGTCTTGACAGGTGCTGGAACCCCTAGGGGTTGCGTTCCCGCTCCGAAGAATTGATGGGGCGAGGAGGGTTCCGTAGTGCATGGGGCTTATTTCTCAGGGTGGGCTGAAGTTTCTTGACCAGTTTATGCGCGGTGGCGCGATAACTGGTGAGTTTGCCGCCAGCTACCGCAAGGATACGCGGTTTTCTATTATTGTCACAACAAATCATGGATTCCCGAGAGCGGGAAAAGGAGCTTCTCGCAACCTTCGGCAGTACACGAAGACCGGCAAAACTCTCATAGATATCTTCCCCTTGTAAACCGCGGGTCTGGCTGAAGTAACTTTGTACCGTACGCAGCAGGTAGGACTTCTCTTCTGCAGTGGGAGCTACATCCCGAGGATCGCCATAGTAGGGGCGTTCGGTGGTGCCCACCAGCGTTTTGTCCTGCCAGGGCATAACAAATACGGCGCGCCCATCACTCGCTTCTATATAAAAGATTCTGTTCCCTAGAGACAAGGGCAATAAAATATGTGTACCGGCAACCAAATCAATAGGCGGCAGGGGCAGTGGAGGAATACAGCGCGCATTGGTGGTGGCCACCCAAGGACCACTGCAATTGACTAATGCATGGGTACGCAGTGTATTGAGCTTTCCGTTAGCCATATAGTCAACGCGGACACCGCCCTCGGTCACTTCAGCCCCCACCAAACTGCCCGGACAGATAATTTGTGCGCCATGGGCGATAGCTGATGCGACCACATCACGGGTCAGGGCGGCGTCGTCGGTTTGTGCATCGTAATAGCGAAATACTGCGAGAAGGCCCTCCCGTTTGAGGCCCGGCAGACTTTCCCAATCAGAGTTTGGCAATGATTGGAAAAGTGAGACGCCATGCTTCACGCCGGAGAGCAGGGCATAGAGACTGAGTCCCAATCTGACTATCCAAGGTGGCCTTTTACTATGTCGGTAGACAGGTATATAAAAGGGCACCATACGTACCAGCTGGGGTTTATTTTCCAGCAGCCAACTTCTTTCACGCAAACATTCATATACCAAGCGGAATTGGCCGGTCTCCAGGTAACGCAATCCACCGTGGATCAATTTGGATGAGCGCGAGGATGTGGCCGCAGCGATGCCGAGTTGTTCCAGTATAACGACAGAGTGATGAGCCTGGGACAATGCCTCGGCTGTACCTGCACCGAGAATACCTGCGCCTACCACCACGACATCAAAATCTGTAGACATTACTTACTTCCCGCAAGCAGATGAATAGCAGCAAGCTCCCTGAACGTATGTGATGGGCTGCCAGCTTGTGTCTCCCTGGGTACAGCCGTGGTCTGGTAGAGGGTCCATTGCAGTGAACCTGATGGTAATTTGCTGCGCTTGATATAGCATTTCCGGGCCAGGAAATACTCCCGATTGAGTGTCACAATATCTGTCAACAGGCAGCAGGATATACTGCCACCCTGCAATACCATTCTGTACCACCCGATAGACCGGGGGGGTATGTAAGCTGCAACAGCCCTGGGTAGCTAGGGTAGTGGGTTTGTGACCACTGCGCATCAGGCCCAGTAATTTCACCCTGGTTGTATTGAAACCGATGCCGGTGAGGTTGGACCCGTCCACCAATGGCACTGAGAGCTGGGAGTCCCTCGGTTTGAAGGAAAAACACGTATGTTTGTCGAACAGTGGGTGTTCGCTGCGAAAATACCAGTGGGTACCATTACGGCTGAAGCAGATGTGGCACTGAATAGCATAGGTCCTCTGGTGCTGAGCTGGCTCAAGGGTGGTGAAGACTTTATCCAATGGACAGATTGTGTCGCCCTGAAAGGTGATTTGCATGTCAGTCGGCTCCAGGTCGCAGATGCTATATGTCAGCAGGGGGGGCACGTCAGCGTTCAGCACCACAAAGGCGATTCGGCCCCGGTCTACAGTCGAGCCTTATAGGAAAAATAGACGCTGTGGACCCTGTTGCAAACCGGGCGGGAAGGATGGCATCAACCAGCGCTGTAGCACTTGAGGGGGGTGGAGCTGCCAATATGCTGACAAAGAAGCCCCCAGTGACCAGTGAGCGAACGACATTTTCTCACATGGTGTGGTTTGCCAGGTAGTTGGCCCACTGTATTGGGAGGTGCTATGCGAAGTAATTCTTGCGAAACTTCGATTAACATGCCGGCCGGACTATATCCTGTGTCCTGCGCTAATACAGCTAATAATACAGTTTATTACTAACACATAGTGCGATGTTCATATGCCCTCTTTGCTCTGTGGCATGAAAGACTTTTACAATCCTTGTCTGTGCGCCAGGGCTGGCCAGCGCTATAATCCCGCGTTTTCACAGCCTCTAATTTTACCTTGAATCAGGTTTGCCATGAGTGTAAGAACCCGTATAGCACCCTCGCCAACTGGCGACCCCCATGTTGGTACAGCCTACATCGCCTTGTTCAACCAGTGTTTTGCCCGAGCGCAGGGTGGCCAGTTTATTTTGCGTATTGAAGATACCGACCAGCAACGCAGTACTCCGGAGTCGGAAAAAGCGATTCTCGATAGCCTGCGCTGGCTGGGGCTGGACTGGCAGGAGGGGCCAGATGTGGGTGGGCCCCATGGCCCCTATCGCCAGAGTGAACGCGGAGATATCTACAGGGCTTATAGCGATGAATTGGTGGAAAGAGGCCATGCGTTCCACTGTTATCGAACTGCACAGGAACTGGAACAGCTTCGTGAAGCACTGCGGGAATCCGGGCGCATAGCGCTCAAGCCCAGCGATTTGGCACTGCCACTGGAAGAGGTGGAAAAGCGCCGTGCCGACGGAATGCCTTATGTTGTGCGCTTGCAGGTGCCGGAGAGCGGCACCTGTGTGGTGGAGGACTTGCTGCGGGGGCCCATAGAGATAGAATGGGCTCAGGTGGATGCTCAAATTTTACTCAAATCCGACGGTATGCCCACTTACCACCTGGCCAATGTTGTGGATGATCACCTGATGGAGATTACGCATGTGCTGCGTGGTGAGGAGTGGATCAATTCCGCACCCAAGCACAAACTGCTGTATGAATACCTTGGCTGGGAGATGCCGGTACTCTGTCACCTGCCACTGTTGCGAAACCCAGACAAAACCAAGCTCTCCAAGCGCAAGAACCCAACCTCTATACTCTATTACCAGCGCGCCGGCTTTATGCCAGAGGCTCTGCTGAACTATCTTGCCCGTATGGGCTGGTCCATGCCGGATGAGCGGGAAAAGTTCGCCCTTGGGGATATGCTTGAGCACTTCGACATTCAGAGGGTTTCCCTGGGTGGCCCGGTTTTCGATGTAGAGAAGCTGTCCTGGTTAAATGGTTTGTGGATCCGTGAACTGGGGGACGAGTTGCTCGCAGATCGCCTGACCGACTGGCTGTTCAACCGGAAAAACCTGCTCAGGGTCCTGCCTTTTGCCCGTGAGCGTATGGAAACCTTTGGTGACTTTGCACCACTAGTCAGCTTTCTTGCCTCGGGCAAGCTTGGCCTAACAGAGGAAAGCTTTATCGTCAACAAGCTGGCGCTGGATGAGCAGAAACGGCTACTGCAATTTGCCTTATGGCGTCTGGAAGCGTTGCGCGCCTGGGATCGCGACAGCATCTTCCAGACAATAAAAGGGCTGGCTGCATCCATGGGTATCAAGCTCAAAGACTTCAATGCCCCTCTGTTTGTGGCGATCAGTGGAACCACTGCCTCTTTTTCTGTGATGGATGCCATGGTACTGCTGGGCCCAGACCTCAGCCGCGCCCGGTTGCGCCATGCAATAGACACCCTGGGCGGGGCAGGGAAAAAAGTGCTGAAGCGCTGGGAGAAGGAGTACGCCGTGCTGGTATGAACCCATGTGCGGCCCCCCTGGCTTCAGCGCCGGAGGCTTGTTGCTAACTACCTGATTAAAAGTGCTTTTTTCTGTTGACAGGTGCCTAAAGCTTGTTAGAATGCGCCCCGTTTTCGACGAAAATACAGAATATTCGGGGCTATAGCTCAGCTGGGAGAGCGCAACACTGGCAGTGTTGAGGTCAGCGGTTCGATCCCGCTTAGCTCCACCAAATTTTCCTTGTATTTCAAGGGGTTGCAGAAGAAGAGAAATCGAACTCTGCAAGGTGCACAAAAACTGCACAAAAACTCGCGGGGATAAAAAAAGGGCCTTATCCGGCCCTTTTTTTCGTCTGAATCTTCCCTTTTCAAAACTCCCTACCTATAGCCTGCTTATCCAGGTAAACATCTTCAATGCTCCTCTCATCGACTTCACCTGGCGCTATGTGCCCAGCTGAAATTAATTCCCTTAACCACTGGGCGGAAAAGGGATCAATTTCATTGTAATAAGCTGCCATTGTTTCACCTGCGAGGGGCATTCAATCCTTGGATGGTTCGCTAAACGCCGGCATGACTTGCTGTAAAATCCAGGCTTGTGATTTGGAAGCGTTAGCAGTGACTGCTTTATGCCCGCAGCCCTCAGGAACACGAAAGGCGGCAACCAGTTTTGGCAGCATGTGCTCAAATAGGGGTTTGCTGAATCTTGCTTTTAGTTCATAAACAAGATTACCCCAGTGATTAATCTCTCTATCCAAACGCTTAGAGAAGTATTTGATAACAGCCTGGGCTTCTATAAACTCCCGAGCCTCTTCGGCAGACAGCAGGCGGTAGGCCACAATATCTTTTTCGTGGTCGCCGTGATCCCAATCTCCCAATGGCAGATCAAACGAGTCGCCGGCAAATACAGCATGCTCTGTGCCCTGGCGCAGACGGATGGCGATTGGGGTGCCTTCCTCAATTCCTACTGGAAGATCAGCAGTCTCGTTTCCTGCAAATTTTTTCCATTCGGGCATTTCAAGCTTTGGAGCCTGAAGCTCTTCGGTGGGTTCGGCACTTATAGTTTGGACTTCCATAATTAGATCCTTTTAAAAAGGGGCCCAGTACCTGCGGCCCAAGCAGTGGGGGTGTATCGGTTAAGCCGCAGTCGTTTGTACCGGCGGGATACCTTTTTGCAGCATCTCTGTGACGGAAGCGGCCAGCTCTGAGGGAACTAGGTTTTTGCCCTTATCCGCTGGTTCAGGCAGGTATTTAGCGCCCTCTGGGAGGAGTTCCTGCAGTTGCTTTGAGGTACGGCAAGAGTTGAGAATGGTCTGTACCTGGTCGTGGAAATCTCTGGCTGCGGTTAGCACGGATTTTGTACGCAGCTCTAACGCTTCAATGTCTGCAATAAGCTCGGGATCGTCTATTAGATTGCCGCCGCTCATACTCGCAAGTGGTTTTGGTGCAGTAAATACAAGAGTCAGGTCTCTGCTAAAACTGACTCTTCTATCGATTCTCTTGCGCAGTGTTTCCATTAAGCCGCTGTTAAGCCAAGTACTCATAAATTGCACAGCATTGGAGTCACCATCGATACGCAGGGCTTCCCTAGTCCCCTTCTTTGCTGTAACGCTGGGGATGTATTGATGAGATTGAATGGCGATCCCCTGCTGGATGAGTTCCGGCCAGCGGGTTGAAGGAATGCCGGAAGCTGCACGCAGTTTCTTTTCGTACTGCTTCCAGAACACTGCATTAAGCCGGTCAGCCTCCTTGGCAATTGCACGGATTTCCTTCTCAACAGCCTTTGAGGTGAAAATTCTGGCGATGTTGTTACGCATCTCTTTAGTAATGGGAAAGGATTTCATGTCTTTACCTTGCTGCAGGTTTTAAAAGAGAGCCCCATACAGGCAGCCCATACGGTTACAGCTGACTGAATGCGCCAGGGGCGCGGTGGAAATTCTTTAGCTCCTGTTCTTTGCTGCGGCTTCACCGGCCAGGGCAAAGTAGGCAGCACCGTCTTCATAGTCGTCTGGTACAAACACCCCACAGCTTGCACGGGATTGCTTCAGTAGCACCATAAACAGCCATCCCTGCTCTTCCGTGAGATCAAACCCGTAGAGGGCATTAAAAGCGGTAACGGTTTTGGCCATGGAGCGCTCACCATTTTCCGAATCACGTTGTTCTGCACGGTCACGCATATGCTGAGCGGCTTTTTCCAGAAAGGCTGGTGCGCTGTAGTCCGGTGGTGAAACCGCTTCAGAGTTCATGCGAACTCACTCTCATTGATTTTCTGTGCAAGGTGATCGAGGGTTGCGAGGTAATCCGTTGCCGCTTCCCGGCTTTTGATGAGGGCGTCTTTAATAGCTTCTACACGGTTTGCGCCGTGGCCCTGTGCCAGGTCTGAACCCAGGCCAACGAAGGTGTTGCAGGTGAAGACGTTTAGAACCGCGTGATAATCCAATGACTCGTTGGAACGGCGGCGGCAGATCATCTTTCCGAGGACATTGCCCTGCAGCACAATGGCTTCCTTGCCGACCACTGGCCTATCGGGGTCTTCCCCTGAGTCGGTGATCGGAATTGATCTAAATTTGATGCCCTTCATGCGGTGCTCCCTCCCTGGTTACGAATGCGAATAGTTTTAATGGTGGGTTTGCGCTGGAATCGGGTACGGAGTTGTTCCTGGGAATCGGTGCCGGCGCTGACGAGAATGGAGGCGAGCAGGCCGAACTGGATCAGGCCGTGTTTAATGGCTTTAGCGACGGCATCGGTACTGTTACGGGCGTGCAATTTAAAGAAGCATTCAGTCAACAGGTTGGCGACATTGGCGATAGAGCAGCGCATAGCGGCGGCGGTTTCAGCATTGCTAAGCCCGCGAGCGCGGTGTGTAAGGGCTTCTGCCTGGCGGGGGGCCAGTTTTCTGTACTCCATCACTTGGCTTCCTTTGTAAGGTTATTGCATGGAGTGGTTGAGCTGACGGCATGCATAGCACTCCCTTGCCCCACAAACAATACCATGGATATTATTATTGTAAATACCTGAGGTATTATTTTTTTAAATTGAGGTGCTTTTATGCGAACTGATGAGGGGTTGGGGTTAAGGGGGTATTGTTATCAGAGGGATAGTTTTACTGGTGGGGGAGTGACTCTATGAGGGAAGACTACTTCCCCGATCTGGGTGATTGGCGGATTATTATTTGTGCCTGCTTATGAACTCGGCCTTTTATAAGTCGAGTTCCATTTTTTTGGCCACGCCAATAATACGGCAATTACTGTTGATCAGAATTGGGGCATAGGCTGTGTTAAGAGGTTTCAGGTACTTGTTGGGGCCATCGATCACCAAGCGCTTAAGGGTGGCCTCCTCAACATCAACCAGTTTGGCAACCACAATAGAGCCGTTACTATAGGATGCATCCGGATCAACGACAACAATGGCGCCATCAGGAATACTAATACCTGTTTGGGAGGTCATTGAGTCTCCTTCAACGCGGAGCGCAAAAGCGTTCGGTCCTACTCGGGCCGTAGTTTCTCGCCATTCTTCTGCCTCGCCAGGCTGAAAATTGTCAACAATTTCTGCCCAATCTCCAGCTTGCACGGATGAAATCAACGGAATTCTCGTGCGAATTCGTGGACCTCTTGAAATGTTTTGGTGGCGTTCGGGTGATGGCTCTTGTACTGCACGCTCAGACTCCCTGTTAAACGTGATGGATTGAGCTGGATCAATATCTTTGGGCTCAACCTTTAGAAGTTTCGCAAATTTGATGATGATGTTGGTATTGAGGGCAATTCGACCATTCAGATAATGCCCGACGGCTCCCTGAGTAATGCCCAGTGTGGCGCCAGCTTTTTCTTGATTCAACCCCAGTTCCCCCTTTTTTGCAAGCCATGTGCGCTTGAGGTTCTCAGCAAGTTGTTTCTCTTCTTGGGTGATTTTGCGTTTTGGTTTGCTCATAGGTTGAGATTATTAGCGCCACTATTAGATGACAAGTACCTGGGGTATTGACTAGTATTAATATCCGGGGTATTAATAAGTGTATGAATGCAATCCAAATAGCTGTAAGGGCAAAAAGAACGCAAGCAAAACTTGCACAAAGCCTCGGGGTTACCCAAGGGCTTGTTTCTGCCTGGGTGACAGGTCGCAAGAAGATTGCACCCCATTGGTGTTTGCCAATTGAGCAGTCAACCAATGGCGTCATAACCCGCTATGACCTGCGTCCGGATATTTTTGGTCCGGTGCCAGAGGAGCAAGGGAGTGTCGCAGCCTCCGTTCTCACTGCCAGCCTAGTTACTGATTATAGGGGCAAAGAGAGTACCGGCTAATCAATCACCAGTCATGGGTATCCATACAGGAGAGAAGGGTGAACAAGCAGGAAATACAGAGCGCAGTCGCAGAATTCCTCAAAACGGAGCAAGGGAGAGCACTAGTAGTTGAAATCCTTTCTGCCCACATCGCTAGTAAGGATTTCGTGCTGTTTGAACAAGACAGTGGATGAGGCCCAGCTGGGGCCGGGCTAGTAGTCCAGACACTAATTCTTATGCGCGTTGCGTACTGCGTCGTAAATCACTTGGAAGGCACTCGCAAGTTTCTCGGCGTCGTCTTCGATCATCTCACCTGATGGCCAGTGTGAGGAGTTTCCTCCACCGCGCTGAAGGGAGGCAATGAGGATGTCTGCGGCAATGCGCTCGTCTGAGTCGTCCATAGGGAAAGTCTGTATTGCTGTTGGTGTGAAAGCCAGC
This sequence comes from Microbulbifer jejuensis, assembly GCF_047289955.1. Classification (NCBI taxonomy): domain Bacteria; kingdom Pseudomonadati; phylum Pseudomonadota; class Gammaproteobacteria; order Cellvibrionales; family Microbulbiferaceae; genus Microbulbifer; species Microbulbifer jejuensis. The sequence continues at coordinate 91,746 of NZ_JBLBUB010000013.1, read as the reverse complement.
AGTGTACCGGGAAACCCGTCACCTGGGGAGTGGTGTGACAGCCGGGAGAGTTCGGCAGCTTTTAACTGAAAATATTGGAATACAGAATGGAAAATCAACACCGAAAAATTAAGGGCTACCGCGAACTCAGCGAGGAAGAGTTAGCGCTTATGAATGAGGCTAAGGGCCTGGCTGAAAAGTGCGGTGCGTTAATCGAAAAGCTGGGGGCGCATCCGGATACTGACAAACGGTGTGTCTCTCTGAGTAAGACCCAATTGCAGCAGGGCTTTATGTGGGCAGTTCGTGGGGTTGCTCGCCCCGAAACCTTTTAAAAGGAACGCCTGCAGTGATCACGGCCTCCACCCAAATCAAATAGGAGTTGCATCGTGAGTATGGAGCTAATGGTCAAGGCAATGAAGGTCAAAGTGGGGAATCCGCTGCGCAAGTTGGTGCTCCTTAAATTGGCTGACAACGCTAATGACCAGGGCGAATGCTGGCCCAGCTATCAGCATGTCGCTGACCAGTGTGAAATCAGTCGTCGTTCCGCTATGTATCGACCCGGTCGTAAGCGGGACCA
>NZ_JBLBUB010000013.1:60933-91180 GCF_047289955.1 Microbulbifer jejuensis | reverse complement strand
GTCACTAGGGGGTAGTGACACAGAGTCACCCAGAACCAGTCACTCTCTTGAACCAGTCAATGAACCTAATACTTCCTTGCCAAACGCTGCCAAAGAAAATCGGGTGAAAGCTACCGACGAAGATTACGCTTTGGCGAATTTTATTCTCGAAGGTGTCCGCAGGCTCCAGCCCAAATTTAAACCTCCCAACCTGGACAGGTGGGCTGACGACTGCCGAAAACTGCGTGAACTGGATAACCGTTCACTGCGAGAGATAGCCCGCGTGTTCACTTGGGCCAACAACGATGATTTCTGGCAATCCAATATCCTCAGCCCAGCCAAGTTGCGTAAGCAGTTTGACCAGTTACAAATCAAGTCGAGTCAAAGCAAGGGAAGTGCAAATGAAAACCATAACTCAGGCCCTGGCAACCGCCTCCAGCAGGAGCACGCACAAATCAACGCCGCGTTCGCTAGAGCCTCAGCACGAGAAGCTGCTGCTGGCCCTGTGGAAGCGCATGACCCAGCTGTACGGCCACAAGTGGTCGTCCCAGCACGCTCTGTACGACTCCGAAGCGGATAAGGCTGCCGGCTGCTACAGCGAGGATTTCATGCTGTGGGCGAAGAAGACCCAAGATCTGAGCGAGATGGCATGGCGCCGTGGTATGAACTACGTCGAGTACAGAAACCAGGAGGCGGCCCAGCAGGGCGAGTTCGACAGCTGGCCACCCAACTATGCGGAGTTTGCTGGTATGTGCCAACCGACACCGGGATCGCAAATGTACCGGAAGTTTGAGCCCCCGAAACTGCCAGATAAGGTTGCGCAGGAACGCTCAAAGGTGGTTGGACGCCAGACCCTGGACAGCCTGAAATCTCTGTTTGCAGAGACGGCAGAGTAAACCGAAGCCATTTGGAGAGGGTGAAATATGCCAACCCTGGATATGTTCTCAGCTACGGGTACCAAGCCCAGAAGGCCACCACGGGTGATGTTGCACATATTGGATGCTGGCCATGATGGCGCTGGCCGCGGGGCCATTGAATTCAAATGTCGAAAATGTGGCTACGAGACTGGATGGGTCAGGAGCGATGAATCCGTTTCCGAGATTAAGCGGGGCAGACCCTGCCCGGAATGTAACAAATCGAATTAATTTTTTTGAGTGTGTACCAAATGCGGACTCTGGAATTCACCTTGCCCCAGGCCACGCCATCCAACAACCAGTTACTTCGGATGCACTGGAGAAAGCGCAGGGCGGTGAAAAAGCAGCTGGCCATGGAGGTAGCGGCAGCCCTGGTGAGAAGTGGCCAGCGCCGGCCCAACGAGCCTCTGGCACAGGTGTATATCAAGATTGAACGCGGTTCTGCCGGCGAACTGGACGATGACAACCTGCAGGGTGGTACAAAGCTGCTGATCGATGTGCTGGAGAAGCCCAGCCGAACCAATCCCCACGGCCTGGGCTTGATCGAGAACGATAACAACCAGTGCGTAGTTAAGCGCCGAGTCACCCAGGCGCCAGCCAAGCGTGGACAGGGCTGCACCCGGGTACTGATTGCAGAGGTGCTGGAGTGAGCCAGGTCGAGCTGCCTAAGAGATTCCGGCAATTTGTTGGTTAATCGAGATAGGGGAAAAGATGATCAATGAAATCAGCATTCGCGAGCGCTTGTGGGAGTGGTCCAGGGCCTATCCTGAGCGTGCAGGTGATTCGGTGAACTGGCCCTGTATGGCAGCATTTGGCCGAAGGATGCTATCAGGGCGCAGGGAGAGCCCGGACCCGATAGATTACGAGAGAGCAGCCCTTACGGATGCTGCAGTACTGGCTTACCTGAATGTGATAGCCAGGCGACAGGACAAGGAGAAGGCTGCGCTAGAGAAGAAGGTTTTTTGGCTGCGGTATTACTACCGGTGGGAAATGCAGGATGTGTGCAAGAAGGTTGGTCAAGGTAAAACCTGGGTGGTAAATATGTGTCGAATAATTGAGGGAACATTGGAGGCGTTTCTTTTGGCGCAGAATGCCGCATAACTGGCTTTTAATACAGTCTGTATGTATTGACAGTGCGCACGTGTATCTACTATTATAAGCTAAGCTGTCGCGAAGTATGCGCAGCGGGACCATACCCCCCCTTTGAAAGCCCCGCCTGGTTAATCCGGCGGGGCTTTTTTATGGCTGTAATTTGACCGACTGGCACGAAACTACTATTCCTTATGGATGAAATCCCCAGATGCTTTGCAATAGCCAAGTGCTGGAACAGGTGGGTACTCTATAACGATTTCTAGCTAAAACGCGTAATGGTACACCTCGATGATTTTGAAGTAATGGATTTTCCTCAAGGCTGGTTGGGGGTCCCAGTAAGGCCACTGAGTCATGAGTGATTTGGCATGTATGGTAAGGTGTACCAATACGGTTAAGTACCTACTTCTGTGTGTGACGCCGACCGGGCAAAGTTAGTAAGATGAGTTGATCTCGTGTCGATGGGCAGCTAGATGCAAAATCAACTCGCACGCTTGTACGAATTAATAAAGTTTTGAGAAATTAATTGACCTATAAATTATTATTTAATATGATTTCAATAGTTGAGAGAATGCACTGGTATTTTCTTATTCCATCTACCCTAATCATAAAATAAAAAGGATTGAAAATGAAAATCAAAAAAGTTTTTGCCCTGAGTGCTTTTGCAGCTATAGTTGCAATTGGTTCATCTGCTGCGTATGCCCAATGTAATTCAAAGTGGTGTGAGATTTTTGGGGGCCTACCATTCTGCGACTGTGAACCCGCATAGTATTATTGATTGCAGATCAAATATATTCTTTCGGGACGTCTGTATTGTTTACATTATCCAGAACACATTTTATTGCCTGTAGAATAATTCTCTGTGAAGTGTAAATTCTACGTTCAGCTCAATTAAAACCCGCCACCTGGCGGGTTTTTCGCATTTGGCATTCCCATGTTCAATAACGACTACTTCACGGAAGTGGAGTTATCCTGCCGCTGTTGCGGGAAGCTCCACTTCTCGGATGGCACACTGTGCCGGTTAATCAAGGTTAGGGAGCGGTTTAGCAAGCCGATGGTGATCAACTCGGGTTATCGCTGTCCGGCACACTGCGCCAGGATCGGCTCCACCATGACACACACTACCGGGCAGGCTGTGGATGTATCAGTTTCAGGTGGGCGTGCCTATGAGCTGCTGGGGATCGCTATAGAGGAAGGGTTCACTGGCATTGGGGTAAAGCAGCATGGCCCTCATAGCGGCCGATTCCTGCATCTGGATGATCTTGGAGCTATTCCGGACAAGCGTACCGGCCCCGCAATCTGGAGCTACCCAAGGTAGGGCGTATGAAGGGAGTGGCGCAGAATTGATTCCGGGCCAGTAATCAGGATAATAGTGGTCATTGTTATCAGTATTTAAAGGTTATGAGTAATCGCAGCATCGAGATAATGAAGTCAGCTATTTATTCTCTGGTTGTCTTTTGTATTGTCGGCCCATTTATAGGAGCCATTATTGTTGCTGGGGTGGTGGGAAAGTTACCTTTTGGGATTTTATTTTTCGCCTACGCTATGGGCTTAATTCCAGCGGCGGCATCATGTTTAATAAATTGGATTTTATTCTTATCTCTTAAGAATAAGCTAAAAAGTCCCAACTATTTAATGGGCGTAGCAAACGGGCTTATATTGTTGGTTGCCCTAACAATACTAACAGGCTTTCCAAACCATTTAGATAGCGGTGTAGTCTTATTGTTAATCTTTACAGTACCATCAGCTATATGTAGTAGTATCGTAAACTCGTATGCAAGTAAAAGAATACACTCATAACAAATAAGGATATGTTGCGCTTGCTGCAACTTTGATACTTAAATGAACAAACCGGCCACTGAGCCGGTTTTTTACTCTGGATAGAGTGTTCATATTTTGTACGATTGTGCCAAATCTATGTAACTAGCTGTTTTTAATCCGGGCTGTGGAGAGTTGGCGCAGAATTGATTTAGGGAAGGTAATCAAAGTATAGTAGTCACCGTGACTACTATATAAATGGTATGCTCTAAGAGAGACTGATGAAAAAGAATAGAATCTACTTTGAAAATAATCCATGGCCAGAAGGTCATCCGATAGAAGTTTTTGAGTGGGCAGCAACGGTTAAAAATGGTGAGGTATGGTTCGATTTTAATTTAGATAGTGATGCTTACTACTCAGAAAGAGATATTGAGGATGATGAGGGTGTAGAATACGAGTCAGACTGGGAAGCCCCCATTGTATGGGGTAACTATCACGCGTGCACTTTGGAGGGAGGCTTTAAAGTTTGTAAAGCATCTGAATATAATCCTGACTTTCTAGATGGTTATGAAGTGTTAGTAGATATGCATCCAGATAATATTGAAGAGGGGGATGAGCCAGCTTTTCGTATATACTTACTTGGCCATGATGCAGCCGCCTGCCATAAAATAAAATTTTTACGTAACCCAGAGAATGGTAAGTTTTCAATAATCTGGCATGGACGCATAGCTCTAGCATATATTGGTGATTATGAATTCAGGCATAATTTCAACGCAAAGTTGACTGACTTAGATATGCCTCAAATAGAAAATAGCATAACAAGGTGATGAATTTCTTTCCGTCCCTACAGGGCTCCACCGGACATGCTACGATGCGCTTCGCATGCCGATTATCACGGCGTTAGTGCGTCAAGCTAAGCTTGAGGCTTCTTGCAAGGTGGAAGTCCTTGTCGGGTAAGGTCTAACCAGCCACCCAAACCGGCCCCTGAGCCGGTTTTTTACTCTGGAGAGAGTGATCGTATTTTGTACGATTGTGCTAAATTCATGTAGAAGCTGTTTTTAATGCGGATTGTGGGTAAACGGCGCAGAATTGCTTCCGGGGTAGTAATCAGGATAATAGTGGTCATGGTGATCACTATATAAATATTATTGGTCGCTCGCTCCAGTTTTGTAGGGGTTCAATTAAGAATAGCAGGTGATTGTTAGTGTTCTGTATAAATAAACAGTATTGGCGGGAAAGCCCACAGTCAACGGTTCGACCTTCGTGTAAGCTTCGAAGCAAGGCCGCGAACCTAGTGCTGCTAATTTCTCTCTCCGAATCGTGGTAGACAGTAAGAAGAAAGATATTTGTAGTGAATTTGTACAGAGTACCACGAGCAACAAATAACAACCCGATGATGCGGAAACCTAAAAGTTGTCATTCCCTTTGCTTGCGCAAAGGCACTGCCAACTTTCTTAACGGTTCCGCATATCTATTTTCGTTAAATGCCCAAAACGATGAAAAGCACTATCGTACAGAAAATTCGTATTCTTAAAGGTGGCTGGAGAGTTGCTGATCGTGAAGACGATATAAAATATGTAAAGCAGCTAGAAATAGAGCTGCTAATCGAAGGTAATGCCAAGAATGGATATCACCTCATAATGACGCCAGAGGGATTTTTTGCGGCGGATTTACACTTTGATTCAATTGAAGAAGCAAAAGAAGAAGCTGAAGAATATTTTGAAGTTTCAAATATACAATGGTCGTAGCGAGGCTATGCATTTAACAAGTCAATGGTGCATCGCCCCGGCAAGCCGGGGCTGGACCTCCGTTCCGCTGCTTCGCAGCTACAAGTCCGCCCCAAAGCCGGGCGTTAAGTTCTACAAAGTGACCGGACACTACATGGACATATTTATAATTATCGATATGCAAGAGGCCTCATTCTCCACATCAGATAAGTTTGATTCTGTTGGTGTCATTGATCGAATTAATCGGCTCTCCAAGAGTGTGCGCAAGCGTAATGGAAAAGTAATCTTTATTCAGCATGATGGCACAGAAGAGGAGGGATTGGCACCAAATACTCCAGGGTGGGAAATTCTTTCGTCACTATATATGGGTGAAGATGACATTATTGTAAGAAAGACGACAAACGATGCATTTCACAGAACGAATCTCACTCATGTCCTAGGAACGTTAAACCCGGCTAGGTTAATTATCTCTGGTTGGGCTACAGATTTTTGTGTTGATACGACCATAAGATCAGCTGTGAGCCATGACTATGAAGTTGCAGTGGTGTCGGACTGCCACACCTTAGCAGATAGGCCGCACCTATCTGCCGAGAAGGTAATAGAGCACCACAATTGGGTTTGGGGTAACATGCTTACTACCAGTAAAAATATCCAAGTCGCTCCAGCGTCAGGCTTGTATAACTAATCATGGTGCGAAAATTTAATCGGGTAAAGACGAGTTTCTAGCCCGCCCTCCCCACACCACCGTGCAACGACCCAAACCGGCCACTGAGCCGGTTTTTTTACGCCTGGAGAAAGTGACTCAGGTTTGTACGGTGGTATCATTCTTGTATAACTAATTGATTTTTATAATAATTTTGCGGGATTGGCGCAGAATTGATTCAGAGAAGATAATCAGGATAATAGTGGCCACGGTAACCGTTATGTAAATGTTAAGAAATAAAGGACTTTGAATGGATCTGAGGTTGTATTTAATAAAGTTTTATTCAATTCATGTGATAGTTGTGATTATCACACTAGCTTGCTTCCTGATGAATGGACCTATGAGAGGCGGGCTTCCGTTGGACAATACTGTCGCTGAAAGAATTGTTTTTATAGCCGATAATGGCCTGATCTGGTCATTATCTTGGTTTACCTGGATGCTTTCGGCAATTGGTTTATTTGTCTTTTGCGCAATCTTAGCGGATGAGCTAACCCAGAATTTTCTGCGAATGATCGGTATAGCTCTGGTCGGCATGGGAATCGCCCCAGATTTAATTGCCGAAGTAATCTACGCGTTTGTAATTCCTGAGATCATAGGCAGACAGCTTGGCAGCAATGCTGTCGAGATACTTGAGATAATCGCCATGCACCTGACTGGCTATCTTGGTAATGGTCTATATAACTTGGGTGGCTTATTGCTAACGATTCTTGCAATTAACCAAGGCGTACTAAAGTCGTGGATAGCTGCATGGGGCGTTACTGCCTGGATACTAGGACTGATGTTATCTCTTTTCGTTGCTATGGGCTCTGTTAAAGCTGCGGAAATTTTTACAGCAATAGCTATGGTTCTCAGCACCGTTTGGATGCTGATATTTGCTCACAGGGTGCTTAAGCGTTGAGTGAGTATGGGATAATTAAATTAGTGCACCTTGGGGCTCTTGTATTTTGGCTAGGACCACCGCTCGGGGCGTGGTTTGTATTGAAAACTGTCGAGGATGGCTCTTATAAGCCGAACTCATTAGCTGAAAGAGTTAGCCGTGTGTTTTATCTTACGGTTATTCTGGAGCACTTAGCATTCATCACTCTTTTGGCTACAGGCTTCCTTATGGCTTTCAAATATGACTTACTAGGTGCATCATGGCTAAGTCAAAAAATCTACATAGTATTGCTTGTCATAGTACCATTGGAGATTTTTGATGTATTATTGGGAAACTGGATTGCGAGTACAGCTTCAAAGAAGCTATATGCCGGTAGGCCTTTAAAAAGTTGGGAAAGGTATTGGTTAGAGGTGTATCACGGCATTTTCACTAAGATTGCTCTCATTATTATACCTCTATCGGTTTTAATAATAATGTATCTAGCCACTAGCAAATCTGGGTTGGATTTATTTTTTTGACAAGAGTTTTAAAAATGGCGCCTGGCGATGTATTTTAAGTGAACGTTATACACCAATAAAATGGTATAAACAGGCTACCTTGCAGTTGTTGTTTCTGCCAAGTACCCAACCGGCCACTGAGCCGGTTTTTTACTCTGGAGAGAGTGATCGCATTTTGTACGATTGTGTCATGGCAGCATAACTAATTGATTTAAAAGGCAATTTTATATATCTGGCACAGAATTGATTCCGGGGCAGTAATCAGGATAATAGTGGTCATGGTGATCAGTATATAAATGTTAAATGCCCATGAAAGCTATCGTATCTGTTTCCCTAATGTTACTCGCAGGCTTCGCTAATGCACTTACATGTTCCAACTATGAGCCGCCAAGCAACGGCAAATTTATTCTTGAAACCGAGCATGGGGTTACTTACTTCTCTGTGCCGACAAAGTTAGATGGAAGCTCTTTGGAGTCAGTAATATTGTGGGCTTACCCAAAAGCTAAAGGTGTGGCTGGAGAGCTAGCAGCTCCTTTGGCTTTCAAAGTAAGTGGAGGCTTTGCAAAAGGTCAATTTGCAGTCACTTCTCCATTTCTAGAGGCTAAAGTAACTGCAGCATATTCCAAGGAAATCTGTGGCCCGAGGCTAGAGGCAAATGTCAGCATTTAACAAAGCCAGGCAGTATGCTCCGGGCCTTCGGCCCTCTGCGGGACGTCTTACCTTGTGCACATTTTGCACGGGTCGCTTCGCTCCCACTTTTTTCGCGCAAAATGCGCACAAGGTAAGCTGTCCCTGCTGTGGGCGTTATGGACTCGAGATGATTGAACTCCGAAGTTTGCAAAAAGCAGATGATGCTGCTCTGATTCAGCATTTGAATGATGATCGGGTTACAAAATATCTTTCCTCAAGAATTCCTTCTCCATATACGAGAGAAGATGCAGCTTGGTGGATAGAGTCTGGTTGCAAAGAAGTTGGTGTGGTGCGAGCAATTGATTTTGAGGGTACATTTTGTGGCGTCATAGGCGCTTACAAGCGGGAACTTGAGTACTCGCATTCAGCGGAGATAGGCTATTGGTTGGGTTATAAGCACTGGAACAGTGGAATCGCTACTGAATCATTAATTAATTTTACAAATTACATTTTTGAGACTACCGAGATAAAAAGACTATTCAACCCTGTAACCTCCTTGAATATTGCATCCACAAAAGTGCTAGAAAAAGCAGGGTACAAATTGGAAGGTGTACTAAAAGCGGCGGTAGCCCACGAGGGCTCGTACATAGACGAACACTTATACGCAAGAGTCTGTCCATAATCAGGTAAAGGCGAGTTTCTAGCCCGCCCTCCCCACACCACCGTGCAACGACTTAAACCGGCCACTGAGCCGGTTTTTTACTCTGAAGAGAGTGATCGAATTTTGTACGATTGTGCCAAATCTATGTAAGTAGTTGTTTTTAATGCGGATTGTGGGTAAACGGCGTAGAATTGATTCCGGGGCAGTAATCAGGATAATAGTGGTCACGGCGAGCAGTATATAAATTTTAGGCGCTACGAGCATGAAGATACTAGCCACCATATTGCTCTTGATTGCTTCGGTATCGACTTATGCCGAAATACCTGATTGGTACAAGCGAGATATTATAGGTCACATTGGCAAAGCGTCCGGAGTTGTTATTTTTCGCGTCAAGAAAATCACGAATGAGTCTGCACAAGGCCAGTACCGCTCATATCGAATAGACAGCGAAACTATTGAAACGCTCAAGGGTTCAGCACCAAAAGGAGCTTGCTACATGATTCGCACCGAAGGGGAGTGGAAGTCGCCCTATAAAGTAGGCGAGGAGGCAATAGTAATTCTAAATATTCAATATCAAGGTGCGTGCGGTGCAATAGAACCAGGCTATGGCGCACCAGCAACTAAAGAGTATGTTGAGCTATTCAAGTCCATTATCAAAAACGGCGCCTAGCAAGGCCATCAACCACCGCCAGCAAAGCTGGCTGGACCTCCATTTCGCGGCTTCGCCGCTACAGCGGCCCATGTTGGCGGCGTTATGAGACACTATGAGTCAGTTTAAGGCGGTCACCATCGCGATTTATGGTGGTTCTTTAACGTTAGTTGTTGGGCTAATTGCATTTGCATTAAATTGGAATGTCTGGGGCGGCGGTATGCCCGGATATAAGATACTTCTATTTCCGGGGAATTTGACCCTTGTATATGTATGGCACCCATTGCTAACTGAGGAAATAGATTTCTGGCCAAAGCTTCTCCTTCATTCACTAGGTCAGTTTACTGTGGCTTCATTCATTATTTGGTTGAGCACTATTATGGTGAGGAGGCTACTTCGTGTCCGCCCCTCATAACAAACAGCGGCAACATCGGCCCTGGACTCACTACGCTGCGCTTCGTTCGCCGTTGCGCTGGGCGTTATGCGGTCTCTGAGAAGTAAGGCTAAATTATCATGTCTAATGAAGAAAGTGTTGCTAATAACGTTCCAAGGATTTACTTAATAAACTCTTTGGTTGTTGGCTTAGCCATAATAATTGTGCTGTTGGTGGCTGGTTACAGTGATTGGCCATTTTGGCCGTCGGTGCTGCTAGGTGGTTTAGCTCAAGGAATATTCAGGATCGTGAAAAAGGCTTATATGAGTTCTGCAAAATATCCAGAACGAGAAGATGAAGTTTACTTAGATGATGATGGATCGGCGTTCGATTGGTTGACGTTTAATGTATTCGCAATGATTTTTGCGTTCACCTCGACTGTAGCTGCGTTTTGGTATGGCATCGGCGCAATTGTAGGTTGGTTGTTTTCGTTAGTCTGAGAAAACTGTCGCCATATAATCGGGTAAAGCCGGGTTTCTAGCCCGCCCTCCCCACACCACTGTGCAACCACCCAAACCGGCCATTGAGCCGGTTTTTTTACGCCTGGAGGAAACGGCTTCCCCAGGCCCCACAATCTGGAGTTACTAATGGACTGGAAAGCCATAGTCAAAAGCGTTGCCCCCACTCTGGGTGCTGCCCTGGGTGGCCCCGTTGCAGGAACGGCAGTCAAGTTCCTTGCAGACCAGTTCCTGGGAGATGCTGATGCTCAGGAGCAGGATATTGCCGAGCTGGTACTGAATGCCAGCCCCGAGAAATTGCTGGAGCTGCGCAGCCTAGACAACCAGTTCAAGGTCAAGATGCGCGAGCTGGATATTGACGTTTACCGGCTTGAAGTGGAGGACCGCAAGAGCGCGCGGGATATGGGAGCCAAGGGTGGCCTAATGGCGCAGATGGCACTGTCGGCTCTCTTTATCGTTGGCTACTTCGTACTAACCCTCGCTCTGTTCTCCGGATGGATCACCCTGACGCCGGCTATCGAGAAGACCGGCACCCTGATGCTGGGGGTGATTACTGGGGCCATCCCCATGATTTTGCAGTTCTGGTTTGGCTCCAGCCAGGGCAGCAAAGAAAAGACACAGGCATTGGCAAAACCATGACCACCCATGACTTTGTTCGAGAGTTGGCGGAAAAGGCCAGCCATGTCACCACAGTAACGGTGGGCGCCATTGGGAGTGTCTACAGCCTGTTTACTGAAAACCCCATTGGCTTTATCTGCGCCGCAGTGGCAGTGGGTTCCTTTGTGGTGAACTGGTATTACAGCCACAGGCGCCTTCAGATTCTGAAGGCACAGCAGAGAGACCCTAACTGTAAGGGGTAGGCACTACTGTGCGTACAAGTTTCTAACAGTAAGGAGAGAAACCATGAATGAGGTTAAACAACTACCGGTGATTGCCGGCATTGAAATTACCACTGACGATGCAGGGCGTTTCAACCTGAATGCGCTGCACCGAGCCAGTGGTAATCAGCATACGAAGCGTCCATCAATCTGGCTCGCTACAAAGCAGACATCGGAGCTGATAGAAGAGCTAAGCCAGGATTCTGGCTTAGGTCAAAATGTGGTCAGTTCCGTCAAAGGTGGGAGTGCACCAGGCACCTTTGCGCACGAACTGTTAGCTGTGGAATATGCTGGCTGGATTAGTCCTGCCTTCCGTCTCCAGGTCAACAGAACCTTTATCGACTACCGCACAGGCAAACTTCAACCACGCTCCACCCCAGCAGATGACCGGTGGATATTCGATCTTGCCGTGGACACCTTGCGACCAGACGACGCATCAAAACTGACCATGCTCAAGAAGTTCGGCGAGCAGCGTAACCAGGATATGCTGTTCCTGCCGGACTACTCTGTGAGCCAAGGGGTCCACCACTCCCTATCAGAACTGCTCAGGCGTCACCACTCGGTTCTCTCGGCCCGCAAGGCGAATCAGGTTCTGGTTGACCTGGGCTACCTGGCGGTGCGGTCCCGCCAATCCAAAGCCAAGGGCACCAAGCAGTTTAAATGCGTTACCGAGAAAGGCGCCCGCTACGGCTGTAATCTGGTCAGCCCCAGCAATCCCAACGAAACCCAGGCCCACTGGTACGATGGACCATTCAAGCAGTTGTTGGGGGAACTGGAATCGGTAGCGCAATCCTTGTAGGCGCCGCAGGGGTAGCGGTAAGCGTAGCCGGGCTAAAGTAGACCTTCGGTGCTGACTTGCTCAGATGAGGCAAGAGGCGCCGAAAGCTGGGGTATAGAAATACAAATGCCCAGGAGGGTCCGAGGGGTGAGCCAATGTTGAATAAAGCGACCCAAAGGAGGATCGAGATGCCAAATAGGATGAATTTGTCGCCATCTATGGCGCACGGGTCCTCCCTGCGCCTATTTCTCCCTGGGGGTAATTCGGGCCTCGATCGGTCTCTGGTTCTGAAATTTTTTTGAAATTTTCCATTTCCGCTTCCGGTTATTTTTATGGCGAGTCAAGCTGAGGTCGCGGCGCATATTTTTCTTTCTGACCGGGCCATTCGCGACCTGAAAAAATTGCCCGGAGCCCCCGTGCCACGGGGACGGGGGCAATATGACCTGGATGCCTGGCGGGGGTTTTACATTCGCTACTTACGCGCCAAAAAAGGGGTGCCAGAAGACGGCTCTGAACCGGAAATAGGGGGGTCTGAAGCGGAAGCGGACTTCCGGTTACAGGACGCGGAACTGAAGGTGGAGGAGCGGGCCGAGCGCATTGCGGGCCAGCGCGCCAAGCGTTTGGTGTTTGAGCGCACTTACGGCCCCTTGAACCTGATTACTTACACCGTTCAGAAGGCTGCCGCGGCGGTGAATTCGCGCCTGGAGGCGTTGAGCCCCAGGCTCCGGCAGGCCTGCCCGGATCTGCCTCCGGAAGCCTTTGCGCAGCTAGACCGGGAAATTATCGTCGCCTGCAATGAACTTGCTGAAATCGAACCGGATCTCTCCGATTACGCTGAGGGCAGCGACGAGGGCGGCGACCCGTGGGCTGTCGATTTTGAGGAAGAAGCCCCCGATTAACGGGGTTGAGTGGGCGGATAAATATTTTTACCTGCCGCCAGAGTCCAGCCATATATCCGGTCGCTGGACAACCCAGCCCACCCAGGCCGCGGTACTCAATATGATGACCAGCGATGCCATTCGCGAGATCTACTGCCAGAAGTCGGCGCGCTGGGGCTTTACCAAGATCGCGGTTGCCGCGGTGCTGTATCTGATCGTGCACCGCGGGCGCAGCGGGGTGATCTACCAGCCCGACGATAAAAAGGCGAGGAAATTTGTCGGTGCCGAAATTGATCCGGTGATTCGCTGGATGCCGGTGCTGCAGGCGATTTTTCCCGACTGGAACAGCAGGCACGAACACAACACCGTCGACCGCAAGCAGGGCCTGGGCTGGTCCCTCGATATTCTGGGGGCGCACAGCCCGACCAATTTCGACATGATCACCAAGCAGTTCCTGTTTGGTGACGAGGTGGACCGCTGGCAGATTGAATCGGGCAAATCCGGTGACCCGATCAAGGCCGCGCTGTCCCGGCTGGAGGGGGCGAGTTTCCCCAAGGCCATTTTTGGCGGGACACCCACCACGGCTGATATTAGCCACATTGAACGGCTGATGAAATCCGCCTCGGCGGTGCTGCGCTGCTATGTGGCCTGTCCCCATTGTGCGCGCGAGCAGACACTGCTGTGGGGCGGCCGGGATGCCGAGTTCGGTATCCGCTGGGATAAAAGCAAAGACAAGGAAGCGCTGACTGGCAGTGATGTCTGGTATGTGTGCGCCGGTTGCAAAGGTAAATTCTTTTACCGCGAGCTGGCAGAGATCGAGCTGGGGTGTCGCTGGATTGCGGATGACTCCGGACTCTGGACCCGCGACGGCGAGCATTTTTTTAACCGGGACGACAGCAAAGCCCGGCCGCCGCGCAAGGTGGGTATTTATATCAGCTCGCTGTACTCCCTCACCCTGACCGATGGCTGGGTGGGGCTGGTGCGCAAATGGCTGGAAATCGGCGACGACCGCTTAAAGCGTAAAACCTTTATCAACCTGGACCTGGGTGAGCTCTGGGTAGAAGACAGCGGCGAGAAGCCCAATGCCGAACTGCTCTACGACCGCCGCGAAGTGTATGCCGCACCGGTGCCTATGGGCGGGCTCTTTCTCACCTGCTTTGTTGACCAGCAGGATGACCGCTTCGAGGGCATGGTGGTGGCCTGGGGCGTGGGGGAGGAGTCCTGGACCCTGGATTATTTCGTGCTCTACGGTGATCTGCACAGGCCGGTTATCTGGGACCAGTTGGAACGCAAAATCCGCACGGCCAGTTATCGGCACGAGAGTGGTATCGAGTTGACCATTCGCCGCTTCGGCATTGATACCGGTGGTCACTATACGGATGCGGCCCACGCCTTTGTGCGGCGTTTCGACAGTCATGTCGGTTTTGCCTGTCGCGGTGACAACCGCTACCAACAACCGCTGGTGACCTACCAGAAAAAGATCAACAAACATGGCACCCGCGCCTGTGTGATCGGCACGGATACCGCGGTGGATATGATTTATGCGCGCTACAAAATCCTGCCCCAGCCGGACGAGCAGGGCAATTTACCAGACCCCAAGGCGTCCTGTCCGGGGCGTATCCACTGGCCGGTGGCCGAGTGGTGTACACGGGCTTTCTTTGCCCAGGCAGTGGCCGAAGTTAAAAAGGTGGGGTATTCCCGCGGCAAGCTGGTGGTGTTTTACGAGACTCCACCCGGTATGCGCAATGAGGTGATCGACTGTTACAAGGGCAACCTGGCGGTGGTGCGCGCGGCGCGCCAGTACCTCGGTCTCGACCTGGCGCGGTTAAAACAGAATTTCGACGAGCTCCTGAATTCAAGCGCGGCCAATCAACCCAAACGTAAACGCAAGCGCGTAACCGGTGGTATCCGATGAGCTACACCCAGACCGACCTCGACAATATCGACAGGGCCATCAGTGAGATGGCGATGGGGGAGCGCGTGGGGGAATTCCGCCACAACGGCCGCCAGATTAAATACGCCGATGTGACGCTGCCGGAACTGCGTGCGCTGCGCAAAACCATTGCCGCGGCAGTGCGGCCGGATCGCCGTCGTTACTCGCAGATTGTTACCGACAAGGGGCTCTAAGGGATGGCGATGAAAGTTGCAGGAAAACCCAGAATCCGCTGTAGCCCCGGCGTTGATCTGCGTGCGCGTATTCGCGCAATTTACGAGGGCGCGAGTCGGGGCCCACGCCTGGGCAACAAGGGATTAATGGGGGTTGGCGGCCCCAACGGGGATATCAGCGGCAAGCTGTCCATCCTGCGCAAGCGCGCCCGCCACGCGGTGCGCAACCAGGCTTATGCCACCACCGCCAAGGAGACCTATGTTTCCAATCTGGTGGGCAATGGGATTGTGGCCAAATGGGGCAACAAAACCCTGCAGAGATTGTGGGACCGCTGGATTCTGGAGAGTGACGCGGACGGCCTGGATAACTTCTACGGCCTGCAGATGCTGGCCGCCGGTGCCCAGTTCGAGTCCGGCGAAGTGCTGACCCGCCAGCGACTTCGCCACGCGGCGGACCGCCTGGTGGTGCCCCTGCAGCTGCAGATGCTGGAAGCGGATCACCTGGATGAAGGCTATACCCTGAAGCGGGCGCACAACCCCATTGTGCTCGGGGTGCAGTTCAATGACTTCGGCCAGCGCAGTTTTTACCACCTGTGGCGGGATCACCCTGGCGATGGTTTGACGGGATTGACCGGCAATGCGCGCCGGGCAATCCCCGCCGACGACATTATCCATCTGTACCGGCGCCTGCGCCCCGGCCAGGTGCGGGGGATTCCCGAGCTGACCCCGATCCTGGTGCGCCTGTATGAAATCGACGAGATGCAGGATGCCACCCTGGTCAAGCAAAAGGTGGCGCAGCTGTTTGCCTGGATCGTTAAAAAGCGGCCTTATCCCACCGATATGGGGGGTGAGACCAACCGGGTTATGGGGAAGGAGGAAGAAAGTCCGGAAGGGGAGCCGCTGGAGCAAATTACTGCCGGTGGCATCCACTACCTGGATGACGATGAGGATATCTCCTTCTCCAACCCGGACGGGGTGGACGGTGCCAACTATGCCACCTGGCTGAAGACGGAGCTGCGTGCCAGCGCCCGCGCCGTTGGCCTGACCTACGAACAGCTGACTGGCGATCTGGAAGGACTCAACTACTCCTCCATTCGTGCCGGCATGCTGGAATTTCGCCGTCGCATCGAACAGTTGCAACTGCATTTTCTGATTCACCGCTGGTGCCGCCCGGTGTCGCGGTGGTTTGCGGATGTGGCAGTGCTGAGTGGTGCCGAGGTACCCGGTTACTGGCAAGACCCCGGCGCCTTCCTGCCGGCCTGGAAGTCGCCGAAGTGGGATTGGGTGGACCCGCTTAAAGATGTCATGGCAGATATTCTGGAAATTCGCGGCGGGCTCGACAGTCGTCAAAACAAGGTGGCGGAACGGGCGCTGGATTTTGATCAGATCAACGCGCAGTTGTTGCTGGAGCAATCGTTGGCACTGATGCTCGATACCAACCCCGGCAAGCTCACCGCCAGCGGTCAATTCCAGGATCTCACCAAGCTCGCCCTCCAACAGCAAGAGGCTTAACGCATGTTTCAATTTTTTATTCGCGGTGAAGAAGGTCAACCGCACCAGATACTGATTTTTGACGTGATTGGTTTGGATTACTGGGAGGATTCCGTTACCGCCAAGAATATCGTCGCCAGTCTGGCCGAGATCGGCGACGAGGCGGTGTTGGTACGGATCAACTGCCGCGGCGGCACCCATGAGGACGGTATTGCCATTTACAACGCCCTGGGCAATCACAGTGGTGAAGTGACCATCCGTATTGAAGGTTACGCCTGTTCCATGGCCACGGTGGTGGCCTGCGCCGGCGACCAGGTGGAAATTTACGAAACTGCGCTGGTGATGTTGCACCGCGCTTCCATCAGCGCCTGGGGAAACGTCAACGAGTTGCTCGCGGCTGCCGAGGAGCTGGAAAAAGCCGACCAGTCCATGGCCACGGCCTACAGTCGCAAAACCGGGAAAACCGCGGAGGAGATGCTCGCGCTGCTGGACGAACAGCGGGATACCTGGCTGAGCCCGGAGGAAGCGAAAACCCTCGGCCTGGTGGACGAGGTGATTGTGCCGCAGAAGTTTACCGCGTTACTGAATAAGGAAGCGGCGACGGCACTCGCGGCGGGGGAGGGGGCAGCCATCCTCGGGAACCTGCAGCCACCGGAGACCGTCAAGACGGCACTGGCCGGGGTGCCCGGTGCGGTGGCCTTCCGTGTCGATGGCAAAACCGTCGAGGCGATCAAGGCTGGAAGTAAACCCAGCGCCGAACCGGGTCCGTCGCCCGGCAAGAGTGAACCAGCACCCGGGAAGGATGCACCGGACCCGATTCAGGCCGAGCGGGAACGGATCAAGGCGATCCGCACCCAGGCACAGAGTTGCGGTGTGTCCGCCGACGACGATCTGATTGATCAGCTGATCGATGAGGGGGTGACGGAGGCCATGGCCGGCAAGATGCTGCTGGCGGTCAAGCGCGGCACCCAGGCCAGCACACCCATTCGCAGCAACCACCATTCCGACCAACCCGCAGGCGGTGCCGAGCAGGTCAAGACCGGCTGGGCCAAAGCCTACAACACTCTCCCTGGGAGGCCATAAGCCATGACACTGACCGAAAACCTCAACCGCCCCGGTGCGCATATTCTGCATGAACAGCACACCCAGTTCAGCCGCGAGAGCGGCGTTACTGTGAGTGGCGGCAAATATCTGGCCGGCACCGTGCTGGGCCGTATTACCACCTCGGGCAACTATACCCAACTGAACCCCGGCGCCAGCGACGGCAGCGAGGTGGCGGCGGCGGTGTTATTTTCTGCGGTGGATGCCAGAGACGGTGGCAAGCCCGGCACCATCAACGATATTGCCACCCTGTATGACGACCGGTTGCTGTTGTGGCCGGAAGCGATCACCGAATCGCAAAAAGCCGCCGCCATTGATCAGCTGCGCGCGGCACAGCAAAAAGTCCGCAGCAACTGAATCGACGCTTTCTGTTCCCCGTCCGGCGGAACCAGGCCCCGACCTCAATAAGATCCGATTAAACCCGACACTCATTACGGAGAGACCCCACTATGGAACTGGTCGATATTTTAGCGAACGACGCTTTTAGCATGGTGTCCATGACAGCAGCGATTGCCACCGCGCCCACCCAGCCGAGAGAGCTGAAAAACAGCGGCGTCTTTGTGCAGGAACCCATCCGTACAGAAACGGCGGTGATTGAATTCAAGGAAGGCAAGCTGGAGATCGCGCCGCTGGACGAGCGCGGTGCAACTTACAGTTCCAGTAGCGATAAACCCAGAACAGTCCGTCACTTTAAGACCAAGCGTGTTGCCCGGCACAAACGTCTTACCGCCTCGGACCTGGCCTTTGTGCGTCAGTTTGGTTCCAACGAAACGTTGATCGTGGAAGAGATGCAAAAGGAAATCGCCCGCTGGCAGACCGGCGGTGGTGGTCTGATGGACCAGTGCGAGAACCGCCTGGAACTGATGCGCCTGGGTGCGCTCAACGGTCTGTTGTTGGATCATAACGGCCGCACCGTGTACGACTTCTACAGTGAATTCGGTATTGTCGCGCCGCCGAAGGTGTTTCTGGATATTGCCAACACCAGTGAATTCCAGCTGCGCAAAAAGGTGGAGAGCAAGATTACCCGCCCCATGCGACGCAAGGCCAAGGGGCGCTTTATCGGTGAAGTAAAAGCGCTTTGTGGCGAGGAAGCCTGGGATGCACTGATGGCCAATGCTGAGTTTAACAAGCGCTACGAGGCGGCTGCAGACGCCAAGATGGCCGGTAAACTCACCGAGGGCACCCTGGGCACGGAAGTGAGTTTTGCCGGGGTGACCTGGAAGGAATATTTTGGTGCGGACGATGGCACTAGCATCAATCTGGAACCCGCCGAGATTAAATTCTTTCCCGGTAAAGGCTCCAACCTCTTCCGACATATTCTCTCTCCCGGTGAGACCTTCGACGACCTCGCCCGGCAAGGGCAGGAGTGGTATTCCTATCTGGTGCCGGATAAGGATTTTCCCAGCCCGCGTTGGGTGGATCTGTATGTGGCCCAATTCCCGATGATCGTCAATACCGCGCCGGATCTGGTGTTCACCGCCTCCAGTGCAGCCAGTTAAACGTACAGGCGGCGTTTCCAGAATGCGTTCATCCATCGCGAGGCGATAATCCATGAGTAAGTCAAAACAGAGTAGGGCAAAGCTGATCCAGGCTTTGTCCGCCCTGGGCGTTTCGGAAAGCGAGTACAAAAACCTGAACACGATTGGTGAGATGGCAGCGCTGCTGAAGCAAAAGCAGGCTGAGAAAGTGCTGCAGGATGCGGTCACCAGTCCCGGTGATATCGATACCGAGGAACAGGAATCCGATACCAGGGAACAGGAATCCGATACCGGGGAGCCTGGAATTGATTCCGGAGAGACGAAGGCTGCTTCCGGTGAGCAGGAAATTCATAACGGAAACCCGGACCCGGATGAGGACCTCGACTTGGATTACGATCTGGACTCGGGCCTTGATCTCGACCCGGACAATCAGAGCACGGAAACCCAGCGTGATTCGGAACTCCTGAACCTGCGTGCCCTGTGCGGTTTTGAGGTCAAGGTGATCGATAGTGCCATTATTGATGGGCGCCGGTTGGGCAGTGGTGAAATGCTCAAGGTCGGGGGTGGCGAAGTCTTCCAGGCTGGAAGCAGGACCTGTGCGCACCTGGCCGGCTATCGCGTTGTCGAGCAGGTCATGCCGGGACATGTTTATTTTATGTAGCCTCTAGGGGGGGGAGGGGCACTGTGTCCGATTCCATCATTATCGACAAAAGCCGTTTCGAGCGCCGTATGCAGCGCCTCGCGCGGGATTCCCCCAAAGTCGCCGCGAATGCGCTGAACTACCTCGCTTTCAATACCCGCGAGGAGATACAGCGGGAGATGCAAAGTATTTTCGACCGGCCTGCGCCCTTCACCCTGCGTGGTGTGCTGGTGGAGAAAGCGAGTGCGCAGAACCTGCAGGCAAAGGTATTCCTGCGCGACGAGGCGTTTAAGGGTATCCCGCCGGCCAAATACCTGCAGGGGCAGGTTTACGGGGGCGGGCGCAGACACAAACGCTTTGAGAGAGCCCTGCAGCGCATTGGCCTGCTGCCCTCGGGGATGTACGCCGTGCCGTCAAAATATGCGCCTCTGGATAAAAACGGCAATTTCCCCCGCGGCGAACTGATCCGGCTGCTGTCGCAGCTGCGCGCCTTTGGCGAGCAGGGCTACAAGGCCAACGCCACGGCCAAAGGTCTGGCCAGGCGCTGGAAGGGCAGCAAAAAAAAGCGCGGCTCGCAATATTTTGTCTTGCATGAACAGCGCGGCAAGCTGTCGCCGGGTATTTACCTGAAAAAAAACTACGGCAACGATAGCAGCATCGGGCACCTGCAGATGGGGGCGGCCAAACCGATGTTTATTTTTGTGAAGGCGCCCAGCTACCGCGCGCGCTTTCCGTTTCGCAAGATCGCCGCGCGGTTCGCGCGGGAGAATATCCAACGGGTATTCGCCAAGGCCGTCAAGCGGGAACTCCGCAAA
This sequence comes from Microbulbifer jejuensis, assembly GCF_047289955.1. Classification (NCBI taxonomy): domain Bacteria; kingdom Pseudomonadati; phylum Pseudomonadota; class Gammaproteobacteria; order Cellvibrionales; family Microbulbiferaceae; genus Microbulbifer; species Microbulbifer jejuensis. The sequence goes on along the minus strand of NZ_JBLBUB010000013.1, from coordinate 70,640 downwards.
CGCTAAATAGTGGGCAATCCTCCACGCTTGCACCCGGCTCGCCGGGTTTTTTTATTTCTGTATACGGGAGTTGAACGTGACATTCCTTTATCGTTATTTGGCCTCAATAGCCTTAATGCAGTATGCGGGTTTTGTCCTGCTTTTACTCTGGTCCTGGTTTGTTGTTCCTCTTGGCATCCCCCAAATTACCTTTTCCTGGGCTGTCGGTATTCTGTGTCTAGCGTTAGTGTTTGATCCTCGACTCTCGGAGAGAATGCCGCCATCCTGGTCGAGCTGTTTATTTCTGGCAAGTTTCGTCACCAAGCTATGGTTGGTTGGTTTTATCGCAAGTCGCTTTATGTAGCTGTCTCAGTCCGCATTTACCACAAAGATAGAACCCGGTTCGCCGGGTTTTTTATTGGGACGTTTAATCATGCCTGATCGTGAACAGAAACTCGCCGAGCACGCCCTGCGACTCTTCGGCAAGGAAGCTTTCTATAAACCCGACAGTGACAATATGCCCTGCCGGGTGCAGGTGGATGAGGGGGTCGATCAGATGGCCGATACCGCCTTCCGGGAAACGATGCTGACCTTTCTGGTGCGTGTGATCGGCAAGCATGAGGAAAAAGCCACCCTGGAGGTGCCGGAGCTGGGGCAGACGTTCCGTATCGGTAAATTGATAGAGGATGACGGCTACCTGCGCACCGTGCAGGCAGCGCGCCTTTAAGGAGAACGCCATGCAGTCCTTGTTTATCGGCGATATCCACGCCGCGCTGGAGACGCACCTGGGCATTATCACCGAGGCCAACGACTACCGCACCGATGCCGGCCAACGGGTAAGCACCGGCTTTGCCGCCGATGCCACCGGCAGCTATCTGAATGATGAGGTCCGCGATGACAGTCTGGTGATACAGCCGGACAAACTCTCCCGCGAACACCAGCAGGGCAGGTTGTCGCTTCAGGTATTCGGCTTTACCAAAAACCCGCACCTGTCTCAGCTCTATGCCCTGGAGGACGATATTCACAAAGCCTTGCGAGATACACACTTTCACCCGCGCCTGAGCAAGGTTGAATTCGGCTCGGTCAAGTTTGGTTCCGGCAGCAATAGTGAATATTTCGGCGTCAGTGTGCCGATCACCTTTTCTTTCACCCACACCTCTTTTTAATTCAGGAGAACATTATGGCCCAGTACCTGTTTGGCTCCGGCATCCTGTGGGGCATTCCGCTGCAGGATGCCAACGGCAACACCATTGCCAGCCCCACCCCGGTGCAGTTCGGCGAGCTGCAGAACTGCTCGGTGGATTTCAGCTTCGAGACCAAGACACTGCACGGACAGAACCAGTTTCCGGTCGCGGTGGGGCGCGGTAAGGGCAAGGTCACCGGCAAGGCCGCCTTCGCCCGCATCAACGGTCTGCTGTTCAACTCGCTGTTCTTTGGCCAGTCCCTACAAAGCGGCATTGTCAGCGATGTCTTCTCCACCGATGGCCTGGTGATTCCGGCTGCCCCTGGCGAGATTACCGTCGAGCCACCCAACAGCGGCAGCTTTGCCTTTGACCTGGGTGTGCGGGATGAGTATGGCAACACCATGGTGCGCGTGAATTCGGCACCGAACACCGGCCAGTACGCGGTGGACGGGGACGGCAAATACACCTTCGCGAGTGCGCAGGCGAGCAAGCGGGTTTATATCAATTACCAGTACACCGCCGACAGCACCACGGCAAAGAAAATGACCATCAAGAACCTGCCCATGGGTTACTCGCCCACCTTCAAGGCGGAGTTGTTTATGCCCTACCAGGGCAAGTCACTGATCGTCACCCTGCCGAACTGTGTCAGTGCCAAGATGAGCCTGTCCACCAAACAGGATGATTTTGTGATGCCGGATCTCGATTTCGAGTGCTTTGCCGATCCCAACGGCGATGTGGTAACGCTGGCGTCCTCTGATTAACTGCGCACCCATTTTTCTCACTGAATATTCATCCTGAGCCAGCCCGGCAGTGATTGATTGCTGCCGGGCTTTTTTTTGGAGCACAGCACACTATGAGCAAACAGAAAAAATCGGCATCGCCCTCACGGGTGTCAGCAGACTTGCCGGCACCACATATGGTCCGGTTTAAAGGGGTTCCCATTGAGTTGGGGGATAAGACTTTTATTTTTCCACCTTTGAACCTGGGCGCTTTGGAACAGCTGCAGGAGCGCCTGCAAAATTTCTCCGCCGATACCTCCCCGGAATCCATTAGCGTGGTGATCGATGCCGCACTCGCATCCCTGGTGCGCAATTATCCGGAGATTACCCGCGCGGAAATCGTCGAGATAATCGACCTGGGCAATATGCTCGAAATCTTCCAGGCGGTGATGGATATTTCCGGGCTGCGGCGCAAGGCACTGGAGAATCTGGACAAAGAAAATCAGCCGGCGCCGGAGGTCGCCGCGGACGCGGACCCTTCGACTGGGGAGAACTCTACACCCATCTGAGTATGGTTTTTGGCTGGACCTGGGCGCATATCCGCGAAAACGTGGACCTTCCCCAACTCGAAGCCATGAACCGCTATTGGAAGAGGTTTCCCCCCGTCCATGTCCTGGTGGCCGCCTTTGTGGGCTACCAGGGTGGCAAACCCTCATCGGAGCCAGGCAGTGCGGAAGAGCTGCTGGCGATGTTGCCCCTGAAAAACGCCCCACCGCAACCCGATAAACCGGATTGAGCCATGAGCGATACCGATATTGAAATCCGCCTGTCCACCAGGCTCGACGAACTGCGCGGGGATATGCGCCGGGCGGAGCGGGTGGTGAATCAATCCCTCGGCAGCATCAAGGGCCAGTTTAAGGAGTTTCAGGGCCAGCTGAGTACCGTGCGCAACCTGATTATCGGCAGCGGCCTGGTGCTACTGGGCAGGCAGGCGGTGGGTGTGATGTCCAGCTTTGAACAGTTGCAGATCCGTTTAACCGGTGTGATGGGCAGTGTCGCCGAGGGCGAGCGCGCCTTTGCCTGGATCAAGGACTTTGCCACCGAAACCCCTTACCAGGTGGACCAGTTGGCGGCGTCCTTTGTGCGCCTGAAGGCGTTCGGTCTCGATCCCACGGACGGCACCCTGCAGGCGCTGTCCGATACCGCGGCCAAATTCGGCGGCGACTACCAGACCCTGGAGGGGATCACCCTGGCGGTTGGGCAGGCCTGGGCCAAACAGAAACTGCAGGGGGAGGAAATCCTGCAGCTGGTGGAGCGCGGCGTACCCATTTGGGACCTTTTAGCGCAGGTCACCGGCAAGAACACCGCCGAGTTGCAGAAACTGTCCGCGCAGGGTGCCCTGGGCCGCGATGTGATGGCCGCGCTGGTGGAAGAGATGGGGCGTATGAACGCGGGTTCCAGCCAGGCCCTGATGCAGTCTTTGTCCGGCAGCTGGTCGAACTTGCTGGATAACATCAAAAACGGCCTGGATGCAGTGCGCCAGGCGGGCGGCACCAACGGCATTAAGCAGTTACTGGGTGATATTAATACGCTGTTTGAACAGTCGGATGGTGCCGGGCAGTACGCTGAGGTCACCGCTCGGGCCATCAACCTGGTGCTCGATGTGGTGCGGGAACTGCTGCGCACCCTGGGAGACCTGGGGGCGATTGGTGGGGAGGTATTTAGCGGACTCGGTGCTGCCGCAACCGATTCGTCGAACAAACAGCAACAGGCGCTGGCGCCCCTTGGGGTATTGCTGGAAGGGTTGCGCACGTTGTTTGTGGGTTTCGGTACGGCGGTGCGGTTGATCTGGCACAACCTCAAATTTGCCACGATGGAGTTAATTAGCGAACTGGAATATGTATTCAGTGGATTCTCCGCGTTCTGGGATGTGCTGGTGGAGCAGTTCAACAGTGGGTTGGATCGTGCGCAGATACGCATAGAGAGTTTCAGCGAGATCGCGAAAAAGGTGCTCAAGGGTGACTTTGCCGGGGTTTCGGAAAGCTGGCGTGCGGCTACGGCAAAAATTGAAGCGGAGCTGGAAGCCAGCCGCAAACGTATTGCTGATCGCCATGCGCAAGAGGCCGAGGAAAAGCAAGCCAACCTATCGGCGCGGGGTCAATTGCGGGCAGACTGGCAGCAGGGCAATTTTACCCTTGCCCAGGATGGCAATGACCGCCTCAACCGCCGTGGCCAATACGATCCCTTCCAGCCGGACACCGGGGACAATACGGGCAGTACCAGCGACAGCAACACCGGTAATAACGCCCGTGGTGGCAGCAAGGTTAATTCATCCACTGCCTCTGCGCTTGACCTGGGCAGCGGCAAAGCCTCCGTTTCCGGTTTTGCCGCCGAGCTGGCGGCCATCAAGGCCAGCCACCAGTTGGCCAATAACCTGCGCCAGGTATCCATTGCCGACGAGATTGTTTTTTGGCAGCGCAAGCTGTCGATAGTGCAATCCGGCTCCCGCGATGCCGCCACCATCGAGGGCAAGGTCCTGCAACTGCAGGTGCGCGAACAGGAAACGGCGCACAAGCAGCGCCTGGCCCTGGACACCGCTGCCCGAGAAGCCCAGCAAAAGGTGGCCGAAGAGCGGCTCAAGACCGCCGAGCAAACTGCGCGCACGGAAGTGGACTTCGGTCTGATCAGCCAGGGTGCATACCTGCAGCGGCTGCGGGATTTCGAGGCCCGGCGTTTTGAGATTGCCAATGCCAATCTGCAGGAGCGGCTGACCCTGCTCTCCATTGAGGGCGAGGCCCACGAGACGGAAACGGTGCGCCTGCAGGGAGAACTGGAAGCCCTGCGCGAGCAGCACAACCGCCGTCTGCATGAAATAGACACCCAGGCCAAGGAGGAATCCCTGGCCCGGTGGCACGAGCTGGGGCAATCCATCAACGGCCTGTGGGACAAGGGCCTGCAGGCGATGCTGCAGGGCACCCTGACCTGGAAAAATGCCATGAACGCCGTTTGGGCGGAGATGGGCAAGTTTTTTATCACCAAGGCGGTGATGGAGCCATTTAAACAGTGGGCGGCAATCCAGGCGACCAAACTGGCGCAGCAAATCGGTTTTATTAAAACCGAGCAGGCTGTAGAGGGTGCAGCGGCTGGAAAAAGCCTGGCCACCTCCGCCGGCACGGCCATGGGTAAGATCGGCAATTCGGCCGCAGCCGCGGCGGCGGGCGGGGCGGAATCCCAGGCCAGCATTCCCTATATCGGCCCGATTCTGGCGGTGGCCGCGGTGGCCTCGCTGCTGGCCACGGTGGGTGCGCTCAAGGGCAATATCAAATCCGCCCGCGCAGGCTACGACATCCCGGCCGGGATCAACCCACTCACCCAGTTGCACGAGCAGGAGATGGTGCTGCCGGCGCAACACGCCAACACCATCCGCCGCCTCGGTGAAGGGGAGGGGGGATTTGAGGAAGAGCCCCCTGTGGAATTTAAGGGACAGCGCCTGGGTAACTTTTTCATGATGCACATGGATGACCTGGGCAAAGCGATTGCCGAGTTGCATCGCCGCGGTGCATTGGGGAGGTAGATCGTGAGCGATGCCATTTTTCCCATAAACCTGCCGGGCCTGTCGATCAAGTTGCGCCGCACACCGATATTCAAAACCCGTGTGCAGGAATCCGCCAGCGGCCGGGAGTTCCGCGCCCGCTACCAGCGGGAACCGCGCTACAAGTACCGCCTGCGCTATGAGTTTCTGCGCAGCGATCCGCCGCTGCAGGAGTTGCAGCAGCTGGTGCAGTTTTTCGAGGACCACTACGGGCGCTGGGATTCCTTTTACTTCGACGATCCCTATGACGGTGTGCGCCGCCGCGTGCGTTTTTTCCGCGACCATCTGGATGTCGAACGGTTTCTGATCCAGCTCTGGGAACTCAAATCCCTCGAACTGATTTCCGTGAAATAAGCGGTGAATGTATGCGAAACGCCTCCGCGCAGTTGATTGCCCTGTTAAATGGCAACAATACTTATTTGATTGCCGACCTCTACACCGTCAGCCTGTTGACGGGAGAAACCTACCGCTGGAATACCGGCGATACCGACCTGACCCTCGATGGCAAGGTGTTTCGCCACACGGGTCCGATTATCGAGCGGGACAGAATCCGCCTGAAAACGGGACTCGAAGTGGACGTGCTCAATGTCACCCTGAAAACCGGCGACAGTCCGCAGGCCGGGATCGACCATCATATCCAGGGGCGCACACTGCCGGCCGCCGCCACCAACGGCGCCCTCGATGGCGCTCGGGTCAAGGTGCAGAAGGTGTATATGCCCACCTGGGGTGATACCAGCCCCGGTGCGCTGCTGATGTTCGAAGGGGCGGTGGCGGCAGTGGACCCGAGCCGTAACCAGGTGCAGCTGACGGTGAAATCCGAGCTGGACAAATTAAACCAGCCCATGCCGCGCACCCTGCTCAAGCCGGGCTGTGCCTATAACGTCTACGATGCCGGCTGCGGCCTGTCCCGCAGTGCGCTCACGGTGACCGGCACCATCGGCACAGGTTCCACCCGGCAGGTGATCAAGAGCGGTCTCGGCCAGGCGAGTCAGTATTTTGATTTGGGTGTGCTCGCCATCACCAGCGGTCCCGCGGCGGGCAGCCGGCGCGCAGTGCGCGCTTATGCCGGGGGCGGCTTCACTCTGTCCATGCCACTGGGCGTTGCGCCGCAATCCGGCGACAGTTTTAAAGTTTATCCGGGCTGTTATCGCACCCGGCCCGCGTGTGCGGCGAAAAATAACAGCAACCGCTTTCGTGGCTACCCCTATGTGCCGGTGCCGGAGCAGGCGCGATGACAGCAGCAGAGCAACGTGCGGCGGTGGTGGCCGAGGCAAAAACCTGGCTGAACACGCCCTACCGGCACCAGGGACGGGTGAAGGGTGCCGGGGTGGATTGCGGCATGCTGTTGCTGGAAGTGTTTTCCGCAACGGGTGTGATCGAGGCCGGCGCGGTGGAGGACTACCCGCGGGACTGGCATTTACACCGGGGCGAGGAGCGCTACCTGGGCCAGGTATTGCAGCACGCGCAGGAAATCGCGGGGCCGGGGCAGGCGGGGGATATTGCGGTGTGGCGGTTCGGACGCAGCTTTGCCCACGGCGCCCTGGTGGTGGACTGGCCCACTATTATTCACAGCTATGTGGGCCTCGGTGTGGTCTACGGCGATGCGCTGGCGGATCAGGATCTGGCCGAGCGCCCTTACAGAATGTTCAGCTGCTGGACCTAGCAAAAAAATTGTTGGAAAACGACCGGCCCAGTGCCGGTTTTTTTATTTCCGGGACGGGATTTATGGGCGGATCAAGCACAACCACCACCATTGAAGCCGGCGAGCAGCTGGCCGGTATCCAGCTGCAAACCAGCACCTATGGCAGCGGCCTTACCCTGCAGTATGGCAGGAACCGCGTTGCGGCCAAGCTGATCTGGCACGACGATTTCAGGGCGATCAAACACGTTGAGAAGCAGCGCTCCAGTGGCGGCAAGGGCGGCGGTGGTGGCAAGAGCACCATAAAAACCGAATCCTGGAATTATGAGGCATCGATTATGTTTGCCCTGGCCGAGGGGCCTATCGGGGGTATTGGTCGCTGCTGGGTGGATAAATCGGCGGGTGCCCTGAACAGCCGCGCCACCGGCAGTGGCTGGACCTTTTTCCGCGGCAATCGCAGCCAGGCGCCCTGGAGTTGGCTCACAAGCAGGCACGCCAGCAAAGCGGTGGGCTATGCCGGCACCGCGGTGCTGGCCAATCCCCGCCTGGATCTGGGCGAGTCCGGTGCCCTGAAAAACTACAGTTTTGAAATCACCGGTTTCCTCAGCGATACCGGTTTCAGCGGTGACGCACATCCCGCACAGGTGCTGCCGGATTTTCTCAGCAACGCCTATTACGGCGCGGGCTGGGACAGGGCGCGTATTGGCGATCTGTCCGACTACAACGACTACTGCCGGGCCATGGGGTTTTTTATCTCGCCGGGGTTTTCGGAGCAGCGGCCGGCACTCGAGTGCGTGGCCGATTTGCTCACCGCGACCAACAGCGATGCGGTCTGGTCTGACGGGGTATTAAAAATCCGTCCCTATGGCGATGAACCGGTCAGTGGCAACGGCGCCAGTTATTCCCCCGAGGTCACGCCCCTGTACGACCTCGATGACGATGATTTTCTGAGGGACGGCGATGAAGATCCGGTGCAGGTGGAGCGCAAATCCGCCTCCGATGCCCACAACAGCCACCCGGTGGCGTTTTCGGACCGCCGCCAGGCGTACAACGAAAGTCTGGAGGAAGAGCCGGACCCGGTGGATGTGGAACGGTTTGGGGTGCGCCAGGCCCCCAAGCGCTCGCTGCGCATGATCACCCGCGCCGGCCACGCCAAACAGCTCTCACGCATTCTCGCGCAGCGCAGTATCTACACCAAAAACCGCTACACCTTTTACCTGGGCCTACGCTATGCGCTGCTGGAGCCCATGGACCTGCTGACACTGACCGACCGCGGGCTGGGCCTGGACCAGCACCCGGTGCGTATCCTGGCGTTTGAGGAGGATAGCGAGGACCGCTTTCGTGTGGTGGCGGAGGAGTGGCCGTTCGGCATCGCCCACGCGGCCCTGTTCGAGGTGCAGGACGGCGACGGCACCGCACCGGATGTGAATGCCGATCCGGGCTATGCCAATCCACCGGCCATCTTTGAACCGCCGGCCATCCTCACCGGCGGTGACCCGGAACTCTGGCTCGCCACCAGCGGCGGCGCCCTGTGGGGGGGCTGCGAGATCTGGATTTCCCGCGATGACGCCAGCTACCAGTTGGTGGGCGCTATCAATACCCGCGCGCGCCACGGTGAACTCACCGCCAGCCTGCCAAGTGGCGGGGTGGGCGATAACAGCAACACCCTGGCGGTGCAGCTGGAGGGCGGCGGCGAGCTGTCCAGTGTCAGTGCCGAGGACCGGGATGACCTGGTGACCCTGGCCTGGGTGGACGGCGAGCTGCTGGCCTACCAGAGCGCCACCCTCACCGGAGCCGATGCCTACGACCTGAAGAAATTCAAGCGCGGCTGCTACGGCACACCGATCACCAGCCATGCCGCCGGCAGCGGGTTTGTGCGTATGGACGAGGGGATATTCCGCTACGCGCTGCCGTCGAGCCGTATCGGCCAGCAGTTTTATATCAAGCTGGTGTCGGTCAATGTCTGGGGCGGTGGCAAGCAGGCTATCGCCGAGATTTCCCCGTACGTTTACACCGTCACCGGCCGGGGGCTGTTGCCGGCCGGCCCCAGCAATTGCGCCATGCAAATCAGTAACAACAAGCCTTCTTAAAACTATGATTTACAAACATCGCCGTTATTACGAGGACGACTGGCGTGACGGTATCCACCGGCCACCCGGTGGACGCCCGACCGTGCAGCGAAAAAAGTGGCTGGACATCACCTGGACCTTTGCCGAGTTTTTTCCCGCCGGCCAGCTGAGTGGCTTCGAGGTGGCGATCCTCAACGGCACCGATCTCAATGATCCCTCTAAATTGATTCGTGCACCGGAAATCGTTGCTGCAGACGAGCGCCGTTTGACTGTCTCGGTGTCTTTGGGCACCAATCTCAATAATGCCCGCGCCGCTGTGCGCGCCCTCTATGGCGGTGCCAAAAGTGCCTGGACCGTGCAGGGGGTGGGGCAGGTATTGCATGCAGACGGCGAGGAGCTGCCGACGCTGAGCGAACTCAACGACGTGCAAGCGCAGGCGGTGGCGGCACAGAACGATGCCGTGATCGCCCTGCACTCGGGGACGTCCCGCTAGTGCCGTAGCAAGACACGGCGGTGGCGGACGCG
>NZ_JBLBUB010000013.1:0-60923 GCF_047289955.1 Microbulbifer jejuensis | reverse complement strand
CGCGATCCGCGAGCACAAGGAGCTGATCGATGAGCGCAGCGATCTCAACGCACAGGCGGATCGTTTTGGTATTGGCCCTGCCAAGAGCGGCTACAACAATGCGATCGATGCACTGGCCAACTACCTGGGCGGCCTGTCGCCAGCCTGGAACCACACCGGTACCACCACTGCCATCAGCCGCACGCTGTGGAACGCCAACTGGCAAGCGGTGTTCGAGGCCCGCCAGACCCTGCTGAACACCGTGGCTGTGGTGAACCAGAGCAACGCGAGCAATGCGGCCCAGATCGCCGCAGATGCGCAGAATAAAGCCGCAGAGGCGCAGGCGGAAGCCGGCAATGCGCAAGTGGATGCCAACGAGGCCCTAGCCGAATTAGACGATATCGCCGCGGACGGTAAGCTCACACCCAGCGAAAAAACACAGGCGGTGCGGGATTGGCAGGAGATTACCGGCGCGCAGTCTGGAATCAATGCCAAGGCGACCTATTTTGGCGTTACCAGCGAAAAAACCGCCTACAACAATGCCGTGTCTGCATTGAGCAGTTATCTGGGCGGCCTGTCGCCGGCCTGGAACCACACCGGCAGCACCACCACCATCAGTCGCACCGTGTGGAATGCCAATTGGGCGGACGTGTTCAACAAACGGCAGGCGTTGCTCAATGAGATTGCCCACAGGGCAGGGCAGCAGTCGGACTGGGCGCAGGTTTTTGGTGACGGTAAACCGGAGAATAATGCCACCGTGGGTGCCACGCTTGAGGAGCGTGCGCAGTTTCGCACCAGAAGCCATACATTTATGGAGGATTTTTCCAGTGTGGAGTATCGCGAGTATTGGGTGAAACTTAACAGCACCGGCGGCGCTATGAGTTACTACTCTGGCGGCTCCAGCCAAGTCGGTGGCGGTGCGGCCCGCCTCAACGACTATGTGGCAATACGTCACCGGGATAAGGTGCCCTTTGATCCCGATAAGCTGTATCGGATTGAAGCCCGTGTTTATTTCTACAACCATGAGGACACCACCCGGACCCTCTACGCGGGCCTGGCTGGCTTTGATGCCAATGGTAATTATTGCAATGCCAGCGGAGCGAACAGCACCAGCAGCCAGCACTATGTGCTCGCTGCCAACCTGAATCTGGTGGGGCAGTATTGGCAAAGGCTGGTGGCCTATGTCAAGGGTAATGCCAGCGGTAATGCCGTGTACAGTACCGCTCGCGGCGGTAACCATATCGGCAACCCGGCCAAACTGCAGGCCAATGTGCGTTTTTTTACCCCGATTTTTTATGCCAACTATTCCAACAAAACGGGAGACATGTTAATCGACTACGTCAAGATCGACGTGGTGGAAGTGCAGGACCAGCGCAACCTGCCATTAATCCAGTCCGCCATTGCCAGCCTGCCCACCAGTTCCGCACTCTCCGCCGCCGATGTCGGCAGCACCGCCAGAATCACCGTGGCTGCGCACACACTGCAGTTCGGTTTTGGCACCATCAGTTACAACAGCGGCAGTATCAGCGGGTTGTCGTTCAGCAGAAAATATTACGTGTATTGCGATGATCCCGGCCTCAATGGGGGAACCGTAACCTATAAGGCCACCACCAGCTTTCCGGTGCTTGCCGGCCACACCTGGCGTCGTTCGGTCGGCACTATCCGGACACCTGCCAATGGCGGTGGCGGCACCATACCGGACGATCCCTGGTGTGTGGCGGCCGGCACCTGGTTGACAGAAAAGCTGCTGGCGGATCACTGCAAAGCGGGGGATCTAATCGACTGCTGGGACCTTGGCGACAGCGATACCCACCCAGGCACGATTCAGGCAGTAAAACCCCAGCAGGAAGTGCCTTGTGTACTACTCACCATGGCAAGCGGTGCCCAGGTGATTTGCAGCCGTGAAACCCCCGTGACTGATCCACACGGCACAGTGTACGAAGCCCAGCATTGCCAGGGAGTAAAACTGGGTGTGCTGCATGAAGAGGAACCGCTCACCTGGGAAACCGTCGAGCGGATCGAATGTGCTGGCCTGCGCACCGTGTACAAGATCAGTGTGGGCAATATCAGCTATGCCGCCGGTGTGGATTCCCGGCACAGAGTCATTACCCACAACCAAAGGCACAAGCCCTAATAAAGGAAGCAACATGGTTGAATACATACAAGCCACTGGCATCAGCAATGCTGGAGAAAACGAGCACTTTTATAAACTGACCAGTGGCATCTATGTCGGTGATATTGTGCGCATCGCACAGGTGCGCAACCCCATTGATCTGGACCAAGACGGCAGCCCCGACCAGTTTGCCTACAAGATGATCGGTGCCTTCGTCACCACGGACAACCAGGTGCGCAACAATGCCGCCGGCACGCCCTGGCAAACCCCGGGCAAGGTGGAAACCCTGCAAGCTTCTGCTGTGGGTGAGGGCACGGAGAACGAAGAGGTCAACAAAGGCGCATGGCGTATGGAGTGCATCCAGCGCACGGTGAATCTGCGGGTAGTGATTGGGGAGTAAAAGGAGATCTCCTTGGCGAAGGACATTCCACCCAAAGCCAAGCAGCTAAAACCGGATTTTATTCAAAAACAGATTAATGCGGTGTCAGTACAGACATCATTGAACACCGAAGCCGTCCTTAAGAATGCTTATTGTTCTCGCTTAGTGAGATTCTCTATTGTGAGTGATGCCACTGTAGGGAGCACTACTGGCCTACCATAGAGAATACCCAGTTCGAAATTGAGTGTACACACCGCATATTGCCACTGAAAGTGAAGCCAAGCGTGAAATAATTCACTCTTCCTATGTGATGTAGCTGCAATATTTTTTGATGTAATGGCATGTAATTGACATTTGATGGCGTATTACGTGAACTCCTTTTACGAACTGAGGGGGTAAGGATTGAGAGTTTTGTTGTTAAAATAAAAGAAAACCACCCAGGAAATTGTTATCTTTCAGCGTTTTGACTCTGATTGATTTATTAATCTACGAATTTCAAACAAATAAAACTGAGTTGGCTGTAATTTTTTAGAATTGTTGGATTGAATTGAGCGCGAGACACATTTTATTGTTTCTTTAAGGGTTTTTGTGATGCATGGTATAAAAAAACAACAACTTATTTTTCTTATCGCTTTCTTTATTTTGGAAATTTTAACCCTGAAAGCGGCCGCTGCAGAGGTTTTCATAACTGAGGCGTTAAAAATATATGAGCTTAAAGATAGGTATACAGACCGAGAAACTGCGATCAGCCGCTGGGAACAGAAGTCAAAAGAGACTTTTGATAGATGTATGAAGGTAGGGGAATACGAAGGATATTGGGGTTGTCATCATACATACTCTATTGGGTCTGCGCCAGCACCAGACACTGGGTATACTAATGAAGAGCCAGATGCAGTTCATTATCCGATTGAGCATTTTTGGAATAATAAAAATTTTAGTGGCCATCAAATATTTACTGAGGATGGCGGCTATCTACGCGTAATTACTCGATGGTTTTGCCCGGATAACTTTATCCATATCGGCGAAACTAATGGAAAACATCGAACTTATGAATGCCAACAAGCTGCCCCAATGTGCGAGCCTCCAACAATATTTAATACGAAAACTGGCCTGTGTGAGAAAGAATGCCCAATAGACAAACCGTGGGATAGTTCGGCCAGAGATTGCATCGCACCTCCAGAACCTGAGAATTGCTCAAATGAAGTCGGCAATCCGATTAATTTCTTTAATGGTCACAAATTACAGCGCGAGACTGTTTTTGAGGCTGAGGGTGACTTCCCTTTAACATTTACTTGGTTTTACAATAGCTTTGGCAATCATAAAAAGAGCGGTGCCGGATTTAGTATCGGTGAAGCATTCTTAAATAATGATGAGCCCACCCCAAAAATACAAACCGTGTTACATACAGAGCCTGAAGTTATGGGAAGGCTACCGCGCATTTCTTTACCTTTAGGTAAAAAGAATGCTATGGAAAGGCAACTCGAAGTGGGTGTTGGTGATTATTTTGCATCTGTAAAGAATAATTGGCGACATAACCATAGTCTCTTTCTTGCTCACTACACACTACTTGATAGCGAAACTGAAAGAGTTACGGAAAGGGTTATCGCTTATCGTCCCAATGGCAAGGATCTTCACTTCAAAAATGAGAATGGCATTTTTGTGGCAGAAGCCAATAGAGACTGGCGAGTAAAGAAAGTGCTGGATGAAAACGGTAAATTCATTGGCTGGGAGCTGAAAAGTAGCGAATATACAGAAACCTATGACAGCAATGGCCGTATTCTTCGTGTAGAAAACCAGCAGGATCAGGGTATCACCTATACTTATAATGAGGTTGTGGCTGGGCTTAATGTCTACTCTATTGCCGATGATAATGGGAATAGTATGAATCTCATTTGGTCGGGTTCTGGTAACCTTCTTGCAATCAGGCGCAATGATGGTTCTACCTATTGGTTTGGTTATACAAATAGTGATCTGTTGCAATCTATCACCTTCCCTGATAACGATAATTCTAAACGCATCTTCCGCTACGAAGACAGCCGTTTCCCCAATGCCTTGACAGGCGTAACTGATGAGGCTGGCAATGTCTACAGCACTTTCACCTATGACGATCAAGGTAGAGCGATTCGCACAGAGCACAACGGTGGTGCGGAATCAGTCGATGTGGAGTATGTCGATAAGAATACCCGTCGTCTTACTAGTGCCCTCGGCAAAAAAACTACATACAACTACTCCGATGTGCATGGTGTGAAGCGTATCACCTCGGTAGAGGGTGAAGCGTCGGCCAATTGTGCAGCCGCGAATATGAATTATTCCTACGATGCCAATGGCTTTGTTGCCAATGAAACAGACTGGGAAGGCAATACCACTACCTACACCCGTGATAATCTGGGGCGTGAGCTGACCCGCACCGAAGCTGCAGGCACACCTGAAGCCAAGGTAATCACCACCGAATGGCATGATACTCTTAACTTGCCCAAAAAAGTCACTACTTCCGAAGGTATTACCGAGTACACCTATGACACCGAAGGCCGTTTACTCAGTAAAAAAGTCACACCGGTCGAGGGCTCTTAACAAGATCTGATTGCATAGATTTTAAGCAAAACAAACTAACAACTAAGAAGATTCGAAGGAATTGATATGTATTTTAGTAAGTCTATTCTTGCGGGGGCTTTTAGCTTATTGGTGGCCCATGGCACCCATGCAGCGATTACTGAGCAGAACTGGTCCTATACCTACACTACTGCGGGTAAGATGGAGACAGCAGATGGTCCGCGCACAGATGTCTCCGATGTCACCACCTATGCTTATGACAGCAATAACCGCCTCACAACCACCACCAATGCATTAGGCCACCTGGAATCCATTCTGGAGTACGACGCCGCTGGCCGTCCTTTGAAGACACAGAATGCAAACGGAGTGCAAACCCACTTTACCTACACTGCACGTGGCTGGTTAAAAACGACCACGGTCAAAGCAGCTTCCGGCGATCTGGTAACCACCTATACCTATGATCCCGTAGGCCAGGTAACTCATATCGCCTACCCGGATGACTCCAGTATTACCTTTGAGTACGATGCTGCGCGCCGTCTTACTGCCACGGAGAACTCTTTGGGTGAGCGGATGGAATATACCCTGGATGCTGCAGGTAATATCAAGGAAGAGAAAGTGTTTGCCGCCGACGGCACCACCCTGGTGCGTTCCGTTAGCCGTAGTTACGACGAACTGAGTCGCCTGATCGATGTCAACGGGAATAACGGCCAGAATACCTCTATTGCCTACGATAAAAACGGCAAGCGTGTTTCTACCACGGATGGCAATCAGCACACTACCGGGGAGGCCCGCGATGCCCTGGGCCGAGTGCAAACCGTCACCGATGCCGATAACAAGCAGGTCCAGTACACCTACGACAGCGAGGACCGCATTACCTCAGTGACTGATCAGCGTGGCAATACCACCCGCTACGAATACGATTTTGCCGGCAACCTCACCAAGCGCACCAGCCCCGATACCGGTATTACCACTTACGACCACGACGAAGCCGGTAACCTGAAGGTGCGTACTGATGCCCGTGGTATCACCGTCAATCACAACTACGATGCCCTGAATCGTCTCACTGCCATCAGCTACCCTGGCAGCGCCAGCGAAAACGCCCTGTTCAACTATGACAACACCGAAGATGGCAACAAAGGGGTAGGACGGCTCACCGGTTATAGCAATGACTCCGGTTCTACCAGCCTGACTTACGACGATCTGGGTCGTATCACCCGCCAGGATGACACCATCGCCAGCTGGAGCTTCAACACCCGGTACAGCTACGACAGCCTTGGTCGTGTTAGTGGCATTACTTACCCCTCTGGTCGTATTGTCAGCTACAGCCGCGATGTTCTGGGCCGTATCTCAGCGGTCAGCTCAAAGGAGAATAGTGAAGCCAGCGCCCGTACCATTATCAGCAATATCCAATACCAGCCCTATGGTGGCATCAGCTCCATGGAGTATGGCAATGGCATTACCCAAAGCTATAGCTATGACCTGGACGGCCGCCTGGAGGCAGTAACAGCCTCCGGTATCGGTAATGTTCGCTCTGAGTTCTATACCTATGACCTGGCCAACAATATCACCGGCATTGCGGATAACCTGGATAACTCTAAGGATCGTGGCTTTATCTACGACAAGCTCAACCGCCTTACTGATGAGGGCTATATAGAGGGACAGAACAGTTACCAGTACGACCCGGTGGGCAACCGCACCCAAAAGGAGATTACCAACACAGATAACAGCCAGAGCAGCACTGCCTATAGCTATGAGACCAGCTCCAATCGCCTCACCAGCAAAGGTGGCAAAGACTGGGTAACCGATGCTGTGGGGAATACTATCAGCACGGATGATGGTGCCAAGCAGTACACCTACAACCATGCCAACCGTCTCAAGACCTATAGCGAGAACGACACACTCAAAGGCACCTACTACTACAACGCCCTCGGCCAGAGAGTGCGTACGGATAAAACCGAGGATAACCTGCTGCACTATAACCTGAGTGGCCAGTATCTGGGTGAAGCCACTATGGCTGCAGATGGCAGTGCTATCCAAAGCCGGATTGATTATATTTACATCGACAATATGCCGGTAGCGCAGGTAGAGATCAGCTACAGCGAAGGGGTGGTGCAGAGCGCCACACTGACCTATCTGCATACTGATCACCTGAATACTCCGCGTATCGGTACCAACGAGAGTGAAGCGATTGTATGGCGTTGGGATAGTGACGCCTTTGGAAAGTCTGAGCCTAATGCTGACCCGGATGGTGATGCTAATCAAGCTGTGGTAAATCTGCATTTCCCGGGCCAATACGAGGACAGAGAAACCGGGCTTCATTACAACTACTATCGGGATTATGACCCTAGTACCGGACGCTATTTACAGAGTGATCCCATAGGCATCCTACGCGATTATAGTGATCCACAGTTGCAAATTGCCATTCAAATGGGGCTTATCGCGCCAGAAGGACTGTATGATTCAATAAACCATCTTTATGGTTATGTAGACCAGAACCCGATCAACTTTATTGACCCAAGTGGTCTTGATTCACTTCGTGCGGCACTGATGCAAGCCATAGCACGTGGAAATACCCGTCAGATAAGAAACATTATGGATGCGCTGTCTGACCCCAAGTTGAGAAAAGCTGCGCAAGATGCACTTGATAAGTTCGGTAGCAAAGCTGATGACTGGATTGGAAAAAATTGTAAGGGTAGCATCAATCGTGAATTTCCTGAAAATCTTAGGAATAAAACGCTTGAAGAAATCAGGCGCGGTAACAGTAAGGAATACAAGAAGGCATGGAAGCTATTGAATGATAAGCGATTCCAAAAATAGGACTTACTATGTATTACTCAGTTAGCCTTATGTATAAAAGCGAACGAAGTGATTCAGAACCACCATTGTGGGAAGAACGTATTATTTTGGTTTCAGCAACGGATGAAGTTGAAGCCGAAGAAAAAGCCAAAAAAAGCACAAGGGAATACGAATCTGAATTTATTACGTCAGATTCAGTTGAAATTGCATGGAAGTTTCATCAAGTCGAACGTGTATTTCCCATCGATGATGACATTGAAGATGGGGCTGAGTTGTTTTCGCGCTTTCTCAGACAGAGTGAAGCTGAAAGCCTTCTTGCCCCATTTGACGACAATTAAGAATGATCATTTTCCAGCTTTAATTAAACGTCACTGCGTGAAATGGCACAGTTATTTTTTAATACCGGCAATTTTCAGGTGAGTGTTATACGTTGATTGACCCGAGTGCCGGACGGTATTTACAGAGTGACCCGATTGGACATGAGTATTAAGCTAACCCTTAGAAGAAATGACTCTTGGATTCAACTCCGAAGTGCATCACTTGACGAGGTAGGAAAAGAAGCCAGCTGAAGGTAGGCTTAGTTGCTTTTTCTCCGACCAAAGAGATGAAGTGATGACCAAGGATTACAATCAGCTGACTTATGAGCAAAGATGCCAGATTTCAGTGTTAATCAAAAGTGGTTTGAGCCAAAGGGTGGTAGCTAGAACCATTGACGTAAGTCAATCAACGATCAGCAGGGAGCTGGCCAGGAATACTGGCGGTAGGGGGTATCGTCACAAGCAGGCGCAACAAAAGGCAGAGCAGCGGCGCAAAGATGCTGTCAAACCCACTAAGATGATCCCTGCAATGATAGCTCTCATTGAGTCCAAACTACGTTTAGAGTGGAGCCCAGAGCAGATCTCGGGTTGGTTACTGGAGGATCAAGAGCAGCTGATTAGCCACGAGAGCATTTATCTCTATATTTGGGCGGATAAGCAGGCTGGAGGAGACCTTTACCTACACCTTCGCCGGAAGGGCAAGAAATACGACAAGCGTCGTAATGGTAAATCGACACGGGGTCAGATAAGGAATCGAGTGAGCATAGATGACCGCCCTACGGTTGTTGACGACAAATCACGCATAGGTGATTGGGAGATAGATACAATGATAGGTAAAGGCCGCAGCGGCGCCCTGGTTACCATCGTAGAGCGGGTGACTAACTTCACAGTATCCGGACAGGTTAACAGCAAGAGTGCTGCAGACGTTACCCAGGCCACTATCGCACTGCTGCGCCCGTTTAAAGAGGTTGTTCACACCATTACGGCTGACAATGGGAAAGAGTTTGCGTATCATGAAAAAATCAGTTCAGCGCTCTCTGCAGATGTCTTCTTTGCCCACCCTTATAGCTCTTGGGAGCGAGGGCTGAATGAAAATACTAACGGCTTACTGAGGCAATATTTCCCGAAAGATACAGACTTGAAGAAAGTGACACAGGTGGAGGTGAGAAGAGCGGTGAAAAGACTAAATTCTCGCCCAAGAAAAGGGCTGGGATATAAAACACCAAGTCAGTTAATGAGCAATCATAGGGCTGTGTTAGCAGCTTAGGCTGTGATGCACTTCGGAGTTGAATCCAAGACATTAAAAATAGAGATGATTTTGGTGATTTCATGGAAGAATGGAAGCCTGATAATGGTTATGAAGGCGGGGATACATTACCCTATGACGTTCTACGTCAAATTGCCAAAAAGTATAAGGGACTATAGTGATGTCATTGCTACCTAATTGTTCGTTTAGAATTATTGGTTTATCTGAAGAAGAATTATCAATATTAGAAAAAAAATATTTAGATGGTGTCCCCTACCGAATAGGAAGTTACCATAAAGATAGAAGTAAGAAAGTCCTTCGGTTAATTCTTAATGAGTCAATCAAGTCGGAAGTATTACACAACTTAATTGAAGAAAAACCCGATGATGCTACTCATGATTTCTTTGTGTCTGTTTCATCTTGTGAACAAACTGCGATAGTTGATATTCCTGATTTTTTGTTGAATCTTAATAGGGATGTTGGGGGACGTATATGCTTTAGCTATACTTGCACCTTTGATCCAGAGAGTGTAAATAATTCTGTGTAACCGCCCCTGCCAGTTGCTTAGAGGGTGTTCAAAACTCTGTGCCAGCCAGGTAGCCTCATAGGCTGATTTCTCCAGGCGATCCGGAAAGTGGATCGTCAGCTGTGACAGCGTCAAGTTCCAGTTCTAGATCGGGCGTTCGGAGGCTTTCAGTATACCGGCGTAGAGCAGCTTGAATAAGCTGTCCTCATTGGCGGAGCCGCCCTTGGTTTTAGTCATCCTGCGGAACTGGCGGTGTACAGCCTCACGATGTTGGTGGTGTAAATCGGCGTTCGCACACATTTCGGATATTTGAAATACGTCGACAGGCTATAGGCCACTTGGCCTCCAAGACGTTCTTGGCAGTATTGAGGCGTTGCTCTTGAGATCGGCCATAAGGGCTTTCTGGTTCTTCATGGCCACATGCTTCAACGAGTTGCGAATCTGGTTGATGACATAGTACTGAAGTCCATCTTGAGGTAGATGCTCTCAAGCCTGGGGGAAGCCCTGCAGGCCATGCACAAAATTCGCCTAAATCTTCCTTCCATGTTTTGAACTGGGATTTCACTTTTCTTCATTCCGCAGCAGGGCTAGCGGCAATGATCGCTTGCATCTCAGAAATAGAGAAGTCAAGAAAGTTCAAGAAGTTAGCTAATGCATTGGCTATAAAACAAACAATTTTAGAAGCCTCAAAAGGGCCTGCGATCACTCCTCCCCACGCCTGCCGGTTTTGGGCTTTCCTCTACTCAGTGAAATTGGGAAACACCGCAAACCCCCACCAGCCGTGGGCTGTAGCCAATTTACTCATTTCACAAAATGAACACTTTTGAAGAGAAGTGAAGAGGTTTTTCACAGGCCAAAATGGCTGAAAGTCAACAACCACGGGGTTTTCAGGGCAGTGATGGAATTTTTTTATGATTCTCGATTCTCCTCATTATAGATGTTTGCAGTGCCAACCATGACAGTACGATCTGCATGTACAACGAAAGCAACTGGCGCCAAACCACCCTCGGTGGGCCACCCAAGGCTATCGCTTCGAATATGCTCTTACCCCCGCGCATTGCCAACTCTTTTACCGTGCTCGCCCCCTTCTGGACCAGATCGGAAGTGATGCCAACCTTTTAACCCGTCTCACCCAACTTCACGGCGCCAAGCGCAGAAGTGTGCTGACGGGGGGACAGCGATGATGCCAAACAACCCAAGGAAAACTTCGCCAGTGAACTGTAGTGTAGTGGTTTACTAATCCCGGACACCAATTTAGGGAACCTCTGATTAATTCACCTTCCTCCCGCGTTCCCACACCAAAACGGGAGGAGTTGATCAAGGATCAGTCAAAAATTACGTTTTCACAGAAAATGACCCCCGTTTTCCTCACCCAAAGCCCGCTTTTCACGGATTTTGGGCGCACTGCCCCTATGCGGGCAGATATTTTTTTCAAATCAATAAATTGGTGAAGCCTGCTAACATGCACAGACGTTGGGTATTTTTCTCCAGTCCCCGATAGCGCACTTTGCGGTAGCCAAAGATGCATTTGATATAGCGGAACGGGTGCTCCACTTTGGCCCGGATCTGCGCCTTGATTTTTTCCGCCGCTTTCAGCTCTTCTTTGCCCGGCAGCGTCTTCAGCTTGCTCGGCTTCATGGCGATATGCCACTCAACCTTCTTATCTTTTAATTCTTCACGCTTCTCGGCACCGGTATAGCCGGAATCGCCCCAAATACGCTTTTCCTCGCCGTGCAGCAATTGTTCTGTCGCTGTCACGTCGTGCGCATTGGCGGCCGTGGTTTCGAGGCTGTGGATAAGTCCGAGTACGTCGTCGGTACCAATGTGCGTTTTCATTCCGAAGTGCCAAGTGTTGCCTTTTTTTGTTTGGTGCATTTCCGGATCGCGTTCTTTGGCTTGGTTTTTTTTCGAGCTGGGTGCAGAAATAATGGTGGCATCGACGATGGTGCCCTCGCGCAACATCATGCCTTTTTCCCGCAAGTAGCCGTTGATCTCTTCGAAAAGTTTGCGCCCAAGGTCGTTCTTTTCCAGCAGGCGGCGGAAGTTAAGGATGGTGGTTTCATCCGGAATTCTGCCCGCCAAGCGCAGCCCGGCGAAATTGCGCATGGATTCTATTTCGTAGAGCGCATCTTCCATTGCCGGGTCGCTGAGGTTGTAAAACAGCTGCATGCAGTGGATGCGCAGCATGACATCCAGAGAATACGCCCGCGGGCCGCGGTCGTTGTTGTGGTAGAAGGGCTCGCTACGGTCGCGCAGGTGCTGCCAGGGAATGAGCGCATCCATATTTGCCAGAAATTTCTCGCGCCGGGTTTGACGGCGCTTGCTTCGGTATTCGGCTTCGGCGAAGGTGACTTGATGCATGATTTTGGGTAGCCTTGAGGAGTAGTACGATTCTATCCGATACTTGGGGAATTATTCAGAGGTTCCTTAGGTGATAAAGTCGCCGCCTGAGACAAATGCCCGGCGCCGGAACCGGGCGAAACCACGTATCGCCGGGGCCGGGTCAAACGCAGCAAATCACGCAATTTGTTGGAGCGTCTTATAGATTGCGAAGACGACGTGCTACGTTTTATGGAAAATGCCGAGGTACCGTTTACCAACAACCAGAGTGAACGGGATCTTCGTATGACCAAGGTCAAGCAAAAGATCTCCGGTTGTTTCCGCTCAAAAGATGGAGCCAGAGCCTTCTGTCTTGTTCGTTCCTATCTGATAACCTGCCAGAAAAACAATGTTGAAACCAGCGAGGCCTTGGTCCTGCTCTTCAATGGAAGCTGACCAGACTTCATACTCGAAAAATTCAAGTATCAGCAGAAACATGCTGAATAGTTACCATTTTGTTTGATAATTTTCCACGCATTATATGGATTCAGATAAACATACCGGGTTATTATCATTCTTTCAGGGTTTTTCAGCAGCCTGCCAGGCTGGATCGCGAATTAAAAAAGAAGGTTTAGATGAACTATCTAGCACATAAAAGCCTGTCTATCAGGGCCTTGGGCGGCATTGTCTTATTTCTGTTATCCATTCCTGCATTATCTTGGACCTTAAAAACTATAAATCATTATTATGACAGCCATGATCAGGCCGGGCAGGCTTGCATTGATGCAAAGAATCAGGTGAGGGAGGTCTCTAATGATAATAACTGCAGTGAACATTATTCTGAAAAATTCTTTGTTGGTACCCATTTACATGCCAAATCCCATCCAGTACCAGAATTTCTTGATTCTTACTTTCCATGCCAAAATTATCCTGAACTTTATACTTTTTGTGAGCACCATTTCTTTCATTACGATGAATGCCCTGCAGGTACTAAGCCAGATCCAGAAACCGGTGAGTGCTTAACGCAATTCTATGCATCTGCTTCAGAGCCAAAACCAAGCGGTAACTGCGAGGGCAACCCCTGTGATGTATTAACGGGACGAAAAGTTGAACGTGCTAGCGATGTCAAGCGCACCCTGCTTTCCTTTGCGCGATACTATGATTCCGGCGCTTCTGATGCAGGTGTGGTGATAGGGTCCCACTGGCGGCACAGTTTTGATACTAGCGTAGATGCTTTATTGCCCCAAGCACCACAAAGCTTCCCTTTTCCAATCATTCCTTCTACCGTACACCAGTCAGGCCGATATGATAGCCGGGATCAAGCCTGCTTAAGCGGTTGGAACGACATCAAGGCGGACTATCGGCGAGGTAGTTTGCGTACTGCAACAGCCCATTTCAATGCCAATGGCCTCTGTGAGATTAAGGATGCTCAGGCTGTTGTAGTGGCTACTTTGTCCCTTGTACCCGCCGCTGGGGCGATGATGCCCGCCGAGGGGCAAATGCCCCTCATTGAGCAGAAATGGGGCTCCCTGGATACGAAAACACACACAGTGACGCGACCTGATGGTGCGTATTACACTTTTGAGGAAATAGCGCCCGGCCAATTCAAAGAATCCAATGGCTTCTCTGTCCGTTTGGTTCGCGATGGTAACCAGTGGCTGTTTTATGACACGGATAACACCATCGACCGGTTTGAAGCCGGTAAGCTTCTGTCCCGCACCCTACCCAATGGTCAAGTCCTCAGCATGGGACATGATACTTTAGGGCGTTTAGCCTCAGTCACTGGTCCCTTCGGCAACAACCTGCAGCTCAGCTACAACAGCAACGGTCAGATCAACAAGGTGACTCACCCAGAGGGTGAGATTACCTATGGTTACGATGCCAACTACAACCTCAACACCGTGACCTATGAAGACGGCTCTACCCGTCAATACCATTACGAAGATACTAACCTGGTTAATCACCTGACTGGCATCACTGATGAACGGGGTATTCGCTATGCAACCTGGACCTATGACAGCCAGGGTCGAGCGATTAGTAGCGAACATGCCAATAATACCGATAAGGTAACCTTTACCTATACCCCGACCTCAACCATCGTCACCGATGCCTCCGGCGGTACGCGGGAATACCACATTGGCACAGAAGGAGGGAAGCAGGTGGTAACTCAGGTTACTGGGGACAAGTGTAGTGACTGCTCCCGCAACGAGATGCAAAACCGCACCTATGACGCCAATGGGTTTATGGATGAGGCGACCGATTGGGAGGGCAACGTAACGGACTATGACTACGATGCCAGAGGATTGGAAGTCCAGCGTATCGAAGCTAAGGGCTCGCCCCAAGAGCGGATTATCAAGACCCAATGGCACTCTGATTTCAGGCTTCCGACCAGAATTACCGAACCGGATCATGTGACTGAATATACCTATGACGCTAATGCGCAGCTGACGGTGCGCAAAGACTATCCTATTGGCTTTCCACTGCAGGCTCGCACCACTACGTATACCTATCACCCTGCCGGGAGTAATGGCGCTGGCCTGGTTGCCACCATGGATGGCCCCCGTACTGATGTTTCGGACCTGACATCCTACGCTTACGATGTATCGGGCAACCTGATTAGTACGACGAATCCCTTAGGCCATGTCACTCAACTGACCGATCACAACGGCAGGGATCTACCGGGTAAAAGCATCGACGCCAACGGCGTGGAAACAGTTCTAACCTACCATGTGCGGGGTTGGTTATTGACCTCTACTGTGAAAGACCCTGGTGGTAATACAGCGCTGGATGCGGTAATCACCTTCGGCTACGATACCATCGGCCAGGTGACCCACATTACCTTGCCCGATAACTCCTACCTGAACTTTACTTATGATGCGGCCCGGCGCTTAACGGCCATTGAGAACAACCTGGGGGAGCGCATTGAATACACCCTTGATGCCGCCGGCAATCGCACCCAGGCAGTGATTAAGGACAGCAGCAGCACCATCGTCAAAACCCAAACCTGGGTGTTTGATACCTTAGGCCGCCTAATAAATGAAATTGGCGCCAGCAACCAAATCACCCACTACGACTACGACAGCAACGACAACCTTACCCAAATCACCGATGCCCGTGCCAACCCTACGGGCCAGGCCTTTGATGCCCTTAATCGCCTGATCACACAAACGGACCCGGATAACTTCCAGGTGGGCTATACCTACGACAGCCAGGACCGGATCAAGACCGTCACTGATCAACGGGGTTTGAGCACTACTTACAACTATGATGCTTTTGGCAATCTCACTTCCCGGGTCAGCCCCGATACCGGCACCACCAGTTACGACTACGACATTGCCGGTAACCGCATTCAAATGACCGATGCGAGAGGCATTGTCACTAACTACAGCTACGATGCCCTCAACCGCTTGCTCACCGTCAGCTACCCCGCCAACCCCAGTGAAAACGTCACCTACACCTACGATGACACCACGGCAGGCAACTACGGCAAAGGCCGTCATACCCGCATTATCGACGAAAGCGGTCAAACCGATTACACCTATGATCATCGTGGCAATCTGATCCAGAAGAGCTACAACATTGAAGGCATCAACTATAGCCTTAGCTATGTCTACGACCTGGCGAACAACCTCACCAGTATCGCTTATCCCAGTGGTCGGATTGTGAACTACAGTCGGGATAGTGCGGGCCGTATCGCTAACATTACCACCCAGGAAAACAGTGTAGCTGCCGCACAAACGGTCATTAGCAACGTCCGCTACTTACCCTTTGGCCCCATTGCCAGTTATACCAATGGTAATGGCATGGCCCATACCATGAGTTACGACCAGGATTACAGGACCACCGATATTGAAACCATTGGCACCAACACTTTCCTGGACCTGAACTATAGTTATGACCCCAACAACAACATCACCACCCTCCACGACCAGGACAACATCGCCCACGACCAAAACTTCGAGTACGACAAGGAAAACCGCCTGATCCAAGCCGTGGGCAGTTATGGCCAACTGGATTACCAGTACGACGGGGTAGGTAACCGCACCCAGCAAACGGAAAGCAAAGACGGAACAACCACCACCTACACCTACAGTGCCACCAGCAACCAACTGAACCAAATCAACCGCACGGACGGCACCAACACCAGCCAACGGGGATTCACCTATGATGCGGCGGGTAACCTGGATGTGGATCACAAGCTTGACGGCACCATCCAGGACTATGACAGCAACCATGCCAACCGCACCAATCTGGTGACTATCAGCAACGCCCCTACGGCTTCCTACCTGTACAACGCTTTAGGGCAACGCATTGCCAAACTCACCACCACCCCACAGGCGGACCAGCACTTCCACTATGATGAAGGAGGACAACTCCTAACTATTACCAGCGCTACGGGTACTACCAGCAGTGAATACATTTACCTGGATACCACCAGAGTGGGCATGCTGGTTGATAGTGACTCAACAAACCAGCCGCCTGCAATTGAAATCACGTCCCCTATTTCAGGTAGTGTTAGTTATTTTGGGAATGAAGTTAGTTTGTCAGGAACAGCTGATGACCCCGAAGACGGTATTTTGACTGAGAACATCCAGTGGACTTCCAGTCTTGATGGACTCATAGGCACAGGGGGTGCAATAAGCATTACGAGTTTATCTGTTGGCCGCCACACTATCTTCGCAAACGTAGCTGATTCAGGAAATATAGTAGGGCAAAGCATAACTTCTCTAGACATAGTGGTTAACCAGCCCCCTGCCATCGATATTACTTCTCCTGTATTGGGTAGCACTAGCTTTTTTGGAGACCAGGTAAGCTTATCGGGAATAGCAATTGATCCGGAAGATGGCGATATAAGTGCAAATATTGCTTGGAGCTCCGACCGGGATGGAGTGCTGGGAACAGGAGTATCTGTCAATATCAGTAGTTTATCGATAGGTTTGCATAATATTACAGCATCGGTTATTGACTCCCAGAATACTCAAGTTCTGAAGCAAGTACCGTTTACGATAGTGGACCAGAGCAACATCGACTTCAACAAAACCGTATTAGCCGATTACGCGGGTAATAGCGTTGTGGGCACCGTAACCATTGAGGGCAACGGTGATGCACTAAATCTGACGGGCAACAATTGGCAGCGAATCGACTTTCCCTACACGGTTACCGCGAATACGGTATTGGAATTTGATTTCAGTAGTAGCGTGCAGGGAGAGATTCACGCCATCGGCCTGGATGATGATGACAATTACAGTGACGATTGGGCATTCCAACTCTATGGCACACAAACCTGGGCAAACCAGGATTACCGGGATTATCCCGGCGATGGTTCAGTGAAACATTACACGATCCCGGTAGGGCAGTACTTTACAGGTGCGATGGGTTACCTGTTGTTTGTAATGGACCATGATGACGTCACACCTCCCGATGGGCAGAGCATCTTTAGTAAGGTAAAAGTATATGAAAATACCGCACCGCAAATAATCTCAACCGCAGGTATCACGGCGACCGTGGGTAAACTGTATACATACGATGCCGACAATAGGATAGAGGCGCGAGGGATGCCAACCATTTCCTACGCATTAGTCTCAGGCCCCGCAGGGATGACGGTGAGTGCCGCCGGTTTGGTTAGCTGGGCCCCGCAAGCTGGACAGGAGGGCAATCACTTGGTTGAAATCAGCGCTTCGAACAGCCTGGGTATTGATACCCAGGTATACAGCATTAACGTATCTGAGGCTCCGCTTCCATCTAGTTATATTGATTTCAATACTGCCACCTTAGTCGACTATGCGGACAATAGTATTGTGGGCACGGTTAACATAGAAGGTGGCGGTAACGCACTAAACCTGACGGGCAACAATTGGCAACGGATCGACTTTCCCTACACGGTTACCGCGAATACGGTATTGGAATTTGAGTTCAGCAGTAGCGTGCAGGGTGAGATTCACGCCATCGGCCTGGATGATGACAACAGTTACAGTGAAGGCTGGGCATTCCAACTCTATGGCACACAAACCTGGGCAAACCAGGATTACCGGGAATATCCCGGCGATGGTTCTGTGAAGCATTACACAATTCCGGTAGGGCAATACTTTGCGGGTGTGATGAATTACTTGGTATTCGTGATGGACCATGACGTCACAGCCCCGAATGGGCAGAGCATCTTTAGCAATGTCAGAGTATATGAGCAATGAACGGCCTACGAAAAGTAACAAGGAAAATGGTCATGGAAATTCAACGAGCGAATAATCCGGTCGCTAAGTTAATTACCATCGTCGTACTAATAATAGCGATTCAAACTTTTCACCATCCGGCGCTGGCGATGGAGTTGTACTTTATCCATAACGATCATCTGGACACACCCCAAGTCGTTACCGACCAAAATCAGCAAATCGTGTGGCGAGGACGTTATAAGCCTTTTGGGGAAACGGAAGAGGAAATCTCAATCGTTGAACAGTACATCCGTTTCCCGGGCCAATACGAGGACAGAGAAACCGGGCTTCATTACAACTACTATCGAGACTATGATCCGAGTACTGGCAGGTACTTACAGAGCGACCCAACTGGGTTTGAAGGTGGGATAAATACTTACCTGTATGTACTAGCAAATCCGATCAATTATTTCGATGACCTTGGGTTGGCGCCCTCTGGAAAAAATGTAGATTTAGGTGGTGGAAGCCGTGTGCGAATAGATAACCCTCATGTTCCAGGGCAGCAAAAGCACGCGCACTTTGAAACATCTAAAGGCAGCGGTGTCGTTAACCAAGACGGCACTCAAAGCCATAAGAACAGTGGCAGCCTCGATAATATGAATAAAAAAGTTAAGAAGTTCTTGCAGAAGAAAGGATTTAAGCTGAGATGCCCTGCCTGTATGCTTATTCCGTTCGAGTTATCTCCAGAAGCCATGTATTGTGAGATAAACCCAGATTTGTGTATTGAAGTGCCGATGTGCTAGGGAGTGTAAGCGTGAAAGCTTTTGGTTATGAAAGTGGTGGGGAAAACCTGCTAACAATAAGTGAAGTTACCTTGCAAGCCTCACCAGAGGAGCTTAGGACGTTGGCGAAGTTTATTGAAAAATGTGCCACTGAGATAGATGAAAACGAAAATTGGGAGCATGAGCATTATTCTGAATATGCTGGTGTCGAGAACTCATCCATAGAATGT
Source organism: Microbulbifer jejuensis (assembly GCF_047289955.1). Classification (NCBI taxonomy): domain Bacteria; kingdom Pseudomonadati; phylum Pseudomonadota; class Gammaproteobacteria; order Cellvibrionales; family Microbulbiferaceae; genus Microbulbifer; species Microbulbifer jejuensis. The sequence goes on along the minus strand of NZ_JBLBUB010000013.1, from coordinate 41,540 downwards.
GATCTGATAGTTTTTAAACCTTGATTTTCTAAGATGCTCGACTTAACCCGGTAGAGAAACCCCAGCCGGACGGCTGGGGTTTTGTCATTTTATAATTACTTCCGGGATTACGATCCCAGTCTTGGACGGTATATTCAGAGTGATCCGATTGGGCTGGACGGTGGGATTAATACTTATGGGTATGCATTGCAAAACCCACTGATGTACAGTGACCCAACTGGAGAGGCAGCACAATTGGTGGTGGTAGTCTTAGTTGCGGCTTATGCTGGATATACAATATGGAAGAAAATAGTAACGCAGGAAGAATGTCAGAGGGTATGTAAGGAGGAATACGACGAGAGAGAAAAATGTGAAGATAACGGTAATAATAATGGGTTGTTAAAATGTAAAACGGAATGCGTCCAAAAAACATGGTCTACTACGTTTAGACGAGGACCTCTTCCTAAGAGACTGTAAATTGATGAATCAGTTTAATATCTATCGATCTCTATTTATGCTTTGTTATGCTGTCTCAATTGGGAAATGTGTAGTGTATATGCTGTTAAGGTGGGACGAAATATACAATTCTTTTTTTAATGATGGAACGGTTAGTCTTGGTGTCGCGATTGTATACGTGATTATTACAATATTTGTATCTGTTTTTAGCATATTTATGAAAGCAGGTAGTTTGTTGATCATAATGAATCAGCTGATTGTTGTTGTATCAATTTTAACATTGGGATTTCTTGGTCAAGTCTTAGATTTTAGCCCACTGGAAATGAAGTATCTTGTTGGGGAGGTGTCAATTACAACTGCCCTTGGAGGAAGCTTTTACCTATGGTGGACTGGTAGAACAGAGAGTGTAAATAATTCTGTGTAACCGCCCCTGCCAGTTGCTTATTGATAATCGGTGAGGCGGTCGCCGAATTTGATCATAAAGGAGGGTGTTCAAAATTCTGTGTCAGCCAAGTAGCCTCAATAGGCTGGTATATATCTCCAGGCTGTCCAGGAAGTGGATCGTTAGCTGTGGCAGCGTCAAGTTCCATTTCTGGGTCGGGTGTAGCGCCCCACTTTAAGATCGCACATTTCCCCAAATTATTGATCATAAGATTCAGCGAGGGTGTTCAAAACTTGTAGCGCCCCACTTTAAGATCGCACATTTTCCCAAATTATTGATCATAAGATTCAGCCAACTTATGATCTGATTCCCAAGCTCTGATCATAACCTGATCGGGACTCCCCACTCTGTCATCGTAGTTTTTACCTCTCTACATCCTACAAATTCCCAAAATACCATCGCATCGGACAGACACGGTCATTCTCGATCAGATAGATCTTGCTGCTGGCAAGATGTTTCTGGTCTGTCAGACACAGGAAAGGGGACGTTTGCCCCCTTTCCTGTGTGATGTTGCTGCTAAAGATCAGCGCTTAATATGCCTTATCTAAGCGACCTGCTGTTTGATGAGCTCATCGTGGGAACGCCAATGGGGCTGAACCAGTACACTATTGACATGGCTGATGGTAACGATCTTTTTGCTCTCCCGGCAGGCTTCGATCAGACTGCCATAACAAAGATTGCGACAAAGCCTCAGGTTGCCTTGCGCCGAGCGTATAATCAGCTCCATGGAGGCAGCATCGAATGTATTGATTCCCAGCCTTACCACTTCCAGTTCCCGGACGATGTAACGCTCCAAATCCTCGTCATTCAGCGGTGCGATATTCTCGGAGTAGGTAATCCGGCTCTTGATATCCTGATTAAGGTTCATGGACAGGTAATACAAGAGGTCTCTCTGCCCAAACAGCACCAGGTTGTGTTTTTTCGGGAAACGCCCAAACAGCAGGCGTAATTTGCGCAGCACCTGCATATCCAACAAATGCGCCTCATCAATAAGAATGTACAGGATTTTTCGCTCCCGTACATGGTTAAAAGCATTGTTGATCAGGGCTTTTTCCAGATCCTTAGCTGGCACTTCAATTTTAAACGATTCGGCCAGCTGCCTGAGGACATTGGGGTAAGTATGCAGAGTACGCGAGCAAGAAACAACAGTGACATCCCGTGTTTTTTGTAGCTGTTCGATATGTTCTCGCAGCACACTCTTACCCACGCCAGGATTGCCAATAATCACCGAAAATCCCCCTTGTTGGGCATGGATCTTGATGATGTCAAAGATTTTCTTTTGTTGTGGAAGCAAATCGAGGTCATTGCGATTGAAGGGTTCTTTGGTGATGCCAAAGGTCGATTTAATCATCGTGGGCTATCCTCGACTGTGGTGTAGGGCGCCCTCTGGCGGGCGTTGTAGTGGAGATCCAATAGCATGGCCTCTCCCATACGCTGGTCGGAGAAATAAACAATAAAGCGATTGCGCTGGCTGCGGTCGTAGCGAACCTGGATCTTCTTCTCGCGCAGGTCTACCGGGCACTCGTACTTTTGCGAATTGATGGAGAAAACATTGGTTTTGTTCACCTTGCGTGTCTCCTCAACAAAAAAGACCTCCTCAGTGACCTCATCATCACTGAGAAACTGAACGCGGCTGTGATCTAAATTGAAGCGATCCAGGGGTACCATCTGGATACCGGTATGATGCTGGCTGTTGTATTCGTCCTCTATCCAGTCCCAAGTCAGGGCGTTGAGGCTTTCCAACGACTCGAAGGCGGTATGCTGAACCAGGAAGCGATCGCGGAAGCCGCGGAAGAAACGCTCGATTTTGCCCTTGGCTGCCCCATCTCGAACCGGGGCGTGTGATAGGTGGATATTGAGGCGCACACAGGCTTGCAGGATTTCTTTTGAGGTGTAATTGCTGCCGTTATCAAAATACAGTCGCTCGGGCTTACCGCGCTTATAGAGCGCGCTCTTAAAGGCCTCAATCATATTTTCGGTATTGTCTCGGTAGAAGAACTCACCGTGGGTAATCACCCGGCTGGCATCGTCAATAAAAGCGATCAGGAAGGTCTTTCGCCAGCGGCCGTCGGACTGTTTGATCGACGGCCCGTACATGGTGTCTGCCTGCCACAGCTCGTTGGCAAACTGCATTGCGAAGGAGCGGCGCAGCTTTTGGGTTTGCTCGCCGTCCAATAGATCGTTTTCACGCACCATGCGGTAAAAGGAGGTTTGTGAGAGCTGGCTGCGCTGAATCAGGTTTTTCTTGAGCAACTGTCGGTACAGGGCCATTTTAGGGATAGTGCCATGCTTGTTTGGGCTCAGGGTAGGCAGTACCTCGTGGATGGCCTCCGCCAGCTCGTCGACTTGAATCTTGCGGTAGTTGTTCTTGTCCGAGCGGGTTTTGTGATCCAGAGCGGTGACCCCGTGCTTTTTGAATCTATATAGCCAAGTACTGATAGTGCGCCAGGTAAAGCGGTACTCCAGGCCGCTGGCCTGGTCTACAAAAGTGCGCCCGGCTACCTGCTTGATTCGCGCACGGAGATTCTCTCCGGGTGCATAGTCCACGGCACTCAGCACCTGCAGGCGGAGTGTGAAGGGTGGGTTCTTTGGGGTTGGCATGCTTCTCTCCTGTATGGCATCGATGAAAGCAGGAGGGTAAATAGGTCGAAAGAGCAGTAATAGTGACAGGTTCTGTGGCGAGCTAAGGTTGCTATGGGGTTGTCGGCATACTGAGTGTCGGGGCTACAGGAATTTGGTCGGTGTAAAGGGATTTAGTGGTGAGATTTAGTGGATTCTTGCTACTGCCAGGGGGGGTTCAATACCGGGAGAAGCTCAAATAAAAGCGCTTTGGTAGCGTTGCTGATAGTGCTGGCAGAGGGGCTGTTCAAGAATCGAAGATAATCGCTCCAGAGTTATCAGTAGTATGTGCAGGCGACGGGATCTGCTCCTACCGAACATGGCAGCGGCTTCCTTGGGTTTTCTCAGTCTGTTGCGGTAATCCATCAGCTTGCGGTTGAGTTTGTTGATCCAGCGATAGGCATTGCGGGTAGTCGGAGCGGAGGTTGCCTGACTGTAGGCACGCTGGATACTGAAGCCAGCGATTAGAGTTGTGAGGAAGATCAACAGATGTGTTGCGGTGTATTGCAGCCTTGGCAGCTCGGTGTTGAGGTAAAGTCGGAGAGTGCGGCCACAGCCAGATCTCCCGCAGCGGCTTGAGCAAAGAATCCGCTTGCCGACGGTGCGTTGCCGCCCTTGAGAGTGTTTCTTATAGACAAATCCATGGGAGACAAACTGACCACTGCAAGAGCAGCCAGTGCAGGTGAGCGTGTTCTGGTGGCGATCTAATTCCAGAGAAAAGCGGTGGGCAGCGTCGATGTCGTCAAAGAAGAGTCCCATGGGCAGAATTTTATCGACATTAGCTACCCGATAGAAATACGATTTGCCAGATTACCGTTATAAGGGGGCGTCGGCATTACGATGTGAAAATGGCTGAAAAGCAGGGGATCGTTAGGCAGTAGTTTGGTAATCCACATTATGATCCGACCATCGGCAGGTATCTTCAAAGTGATCCGATTGGCATCACAATGGATTTCTCCGATCCGCAACTGCAAATGGCTTTGTTTGGCGAAACCCTTAGTCCCGCTGTGTCGCAAGAGATGTCTAGGTTGTTCATCGAGGACTTTGGTTTAAACCATACTTATGGATATGTAAACCAAAATCCATTGTCGGGTGTTGATCCACTTGGCTTGGTTTGCATGTCAACAATGTGCCCAAGGGTACCAAAGTTCCCGAAAGACCTATTGCCGCATAAGAAAAAGATTGAGCAATGTCTGAAAGGAAAAGGCGACCGAGATGATATACCAAAAGATGTTCGTGAAAAGGCAGCAGACTATTATCAGCGTGCAGCAGATGCTTTGCATCGTCAAAGTTCCGCCTCGAATAAAGCTAAAAATCTGAATCAGGCTAGTGAATCACCCCGGGTTTCTCGGAGGCTAACTTTCTTGAGAGAATTAGCCAATGAGCAAACGACCTGGATACTCTCCCGAAGTACGGGAACGCGCAGTTCGCATGGTGTTGACCGGCGAGCACGAACATAAATCACGTTGGGCAGCGATTACATCTATCGCCTCCAAGATCGGCTGTACGCCTGAGACTCTACGATCATGGATCAACAAGATGGAAGTCGACAACGGCACTAAGCCCGGCACCACTAGTGGCGCCGCAGCCCGCCTTAAAGAGCTGGAGCGCGAAGTCCGCGAGCTAAAGCGCGCTAACGAGATCCTGCGCAAGGCTGCCGCTTTTTTTGCCCAGGCGGAGCTCGACCGCAAACCGAAGCAATGGTGCCATTCATTGATCAGGAGCGTGAGGCGCACGGTGTCGAGTCAATCTGCGAGGTTCTGCCGATTGCACCGTCGACTTACTACCGCTACAAGCATCTGCAGGCCAATCCAGAACAGCGCTGTGTGCGAGCTCAACGTGACGATGAACTGAAGCCTGAGATCCAGCGGGTCTACGAAGTAAATCATCGCGTCTATGGTGCTCGCAAGGTCTGGAAGCAGCTTAACCGCGAGGACGTAAAGGTCGCCCGCTGTACAGTTGAAAGGCTGATGAGAGTGCTGCAGCTGGAAGGCGTTCGAAGAGGCAAGCGTTGTGTTACGACTATCCCAGATGAGCTGGCCGATACGCCGCTGGACCTGGTGAACCGCGAGTTTACGGCGGAGCGCCCCAACCAGCTTTGGGTGGCCGACATTACCTATGTCGCAACTTGGTCTGGCTTTGTTTATGTCGCATTCGTTGTCGATGTATTCTCCCGCTACATTGTTGGCTGGCGCGTGTTAAAGAGCCTCCAAACCGACATCGTGCTTGATGCTCTGGAGCAGGCACTGTGGGCACGAGGCAAACCCCGCGGCGTTACCCATCACAGTGATCGAGGCAGTCAGTACCTGTCGATTCGATACACTGAGCGGCTTAATGAAGCGGGCTTCCAGGCGTCAGTCGGCAGCGTCGGCGACTCCTACGACAACGCACTGGCAGAAACCATCAACGGCTTATTCAAGGCGGAGGTCATCCACAGAGCAGGCCCCTGGAAAGGGCTGGATGGGGTTGAACGCGCAACCTTGACCTGGGTCGATTGGTTTAACCATCGCCGCATTCTCGAGCCGATTGGCGATATGCCTCCAGCCGAATACGAAAAGTTGTATTATCAGCAAGCCGAGTCTGCCCAAGCGGCATGACTCAAATCAAATTGCCTCCGGCAAACCCAGGATGATTCATAGAGCTGATTACCTTAAAGGAAAGACAAATACCGCTCCAGGCAATACTTCTACCCGGAACTATGACTTTTACCCATGAGTAAGTTTGAAGAATATCAATTGGTAGCATCGCTATGGTGTATTGAGAGCTACACGGACTCTGATAGAGTTAATTCATTACGATCGGAAACTCTTGCTCCTCAAATTGATATTAGAGATTACAATATCTCGGTATCTAGAAAAAAAGATGAAATTGATAGGATTCATAAATTAAGAAAGACCAATCTAACTAACCAGGAAACTAATATTTCTCCGGCCGGAAGGATATTAAGATATTATCCCGATAGAAGCCTTGAAGATGGATTAGTGTTTGAAGAGTCTGGAGGTTTCATCTCTGAGGATGAAAGTCCTCCGTGGGATACATGGTTCTATTTTGAGCAAGAACCTAACGAAAGGGAAAATATTCTGTACTGTTGGATACCCTTAGAAACAGTACAATTTATTTCAGAGGCAATGAAGTCAGACTGTTATGATTGTCTCGTTTGGCATGTATAGCCATTGTGGGTGAAAAGGAATGCAACTAACTAGGGAACCTCTGAATAATTCCCCAAGCATCAGATAGAATCGTACTACTCCTCAAGGCTACCCAAAATCATGCATCAAGTCACCTTCGCCGAAGCCGAATACCGAAGCAAGCGCCGTCAAACCCGGCGCGAGAAATTTCTGGCAAAGATGGATGCGCTCATTCCCTGGCAGCGCCTGCGCGACCGTAGCGAGCCCTTCTACCACAACAACGACCGCGGCCCGCGGGCGTATTCGCTTGATGTCATGCTGCGCATTCACTGCATGCAGCTGTTTTACAACCTCAGCGACCCGGCAATGGAAGATGCGCTCTACGAAATAGAATCCATGCGCAATTTCGCCGGGCTGCGCTTGGCGGGCAGAATTCCGGATGAAACCACCATCCTTAACTTCCGCCGCCTGCTGGAAAAAAACGACCTTGGGCGCAAACTTTTCGAAGAGATCAACGGCTACTTGCGGGAAAAAGGCATGATGTTGCGCGAGGGCACCATCGTCGATGCCACCATTATTTCTGCTCCCAGCTCGACAAAAAACCAAGCCAAAGAACGCGATCCGGAAATGCACCAAACAAAAAAAGGCAACACTTGGCACTTCGGAATGAAAACGCACATTGGTACCGACGACGTACTCGGACTTATCCACAGCCTCGAAACCACGGCCGCCAATGCGCACGACGTGACAGCGACAGAGCAACTGCTGCACGGCGAGGAAAAGCGTGTTTGGGGCGATTCCGGCTATACCGGTGCCGAGAAGCGTGAAGAATTAAAAGATAAGAAGGTTGAGTGGCATATCGCCATGAAGCCGAGCAAGCTGAAGACGCTGCCGGGCAAAGAAGAGCTGAAAGCGGCGGAAAAAATCAAGGCGCAGATCCGGGCCAAAGTGGAGCACCCGTTCCGCTATATCAAATGCATCTTTGGCTACCGCAAAGTGCGCTATCGGGGACTGGAGAAAAATACCCAACGTCTGTGCCTGTTAGCGGGCTTCACCAATTTATTGATTGGGAAAAAATATCTGCCCGCATAGGGGCAGTGCGCCCAAAATCCGTGAAAAGCGGGTTTTGGGTGGGAAAATCGGGGATTATTTGCTGTGAAAACGTGATTTTTGACTAATCCTTGATCAATTTCTCCCGTTTTGGTGTGGGAGCGCGGGAGGAAGGTGAATTAATCAGAGGTTCCCTAAGTGTTCGTTTAGAATTATTGGTTTATCTGAAGAAGAATTATCAATATTAGAAAAAAAATATTTAGATGGTGTCCCCTACCGAACAGGAAGTTACCATAAAGATAGGAGTAAGAAAGTCCTTCGATTAATTCTTAATGAGTCAATCAAGTCGGAAGTATTACACAACTTAATTGAAGAAAAACCCGATGATGCTACTCATGATTTCTTTGTGTCTGTTTCATCTTGTGAACAAACTGCGATAGTTGATATTCCTGAGTTTTTGTTGAATCTTAATAGGGATGTTGGGGGACGTATATGCTTTAGCTATACTTGCACCTTTGATCCAGAGAGTGTAAATAATTCTGTGTAACCGCCCCTGCCAGTTGCTTAGAGGGTGTTCAAAACTCTGTGCCAGCCAGGTAGCCTCATAGGCTGATTTCTCCAGGCGATCCGGAAAGTGGATCGTCAGCTGTGACAGCGTCAAGTTCCAGTTCTAGATCGGGCGTTCGGAGGCTTTCAGTATACCGGCGTAGAGCAGCTTGAATAAGCTGTCCTCATTGGCGGAGCCGCCCTTGGTTTTAGTCATCCTGCGGAACTGGCGGTGTACAGCCTCACGATGTTGGTGGTGTAAATCGGCGTTCGCACACATTTCGGATATTTGAAATACGTCGACAGGCTATAGGCCACTTGGCCTCCAAGACGTTCTTGGCAGTATTGAGGCGTTGCTCTTGAGATCGGCCATAAGGGCTTTCTGGTTCTTCATGGCCACATGCTTCAACGAGTTGCGAATCTGGTTGATGACATAGTACTGAAGTCTATCTTGAGGTAGATGCTCCCAAGCCTAGGGGAAGCCCTGCAGGCCATGCACAAAATTCGCCTAAATCTTCCTTCCATGTTTTGAACCGGGATTTCACTTTTCTTCATTGCGCAGCATGGCTAGCAGCAATGATCGCTTGCATCTCAGAAATAAAGAAGTCAAGAAAATTCAAGGAGTTATCTAATGTATTGACTATAAAACAAACGATTTCTGAAGACTTGAAAGGGCCTGCGATCACTCCTCCCCACGCCTGCCGGTTTTGCGCTTTTCCTTAGCCAGTGAAATTGGAAAACACCGCAAACCCCCACCAGCCGTGGGCTGTAGCGGTTTTCAGGATTTCACAAATTGAAGAAAAATGAAGAGAATTGAAGAGATTTTTCACAGGCCAAAATGGCTGAGAACCAGTAACCACGGGGTTTTCCCGGCGGTGATGGAGTTTTGTATCTGCTTTCTTTGGCTGGCGGGGTGGCGTGAAGTTCAGCATGTAGAGGAGCCACCAACTGCTGATTGCCGCCGTCTACAGCCTGGTGTTTAATCCCATTTTTCCATTTGCGAGAAGAAACCAGCCATGGAAGACTGCCTAGATACCAGTAACGAGATATTGATTACCAACAAACAGTTGAAGTACCTGGCCGAGGGCGGGATCATGCCGTTGATGAGTACAGATGGCATCACAATAGGCTATGTGGAAAAAGATCCACAGCGCAGCACTCCCAAAAAAATGCGTTTGCGCTTTATCCGCGCAAAGGATGTGCAATAGCTGCTATGGGATAGTTTCGTAAGAATCTACCGACCTCCTTTAACTGTCCTTTATTGCGCTTTGTTGCCCGTATCCGCTTGACCGCCTTCAATCAGACCACTACAGTCGATCTTGAGGCGTAGAAACCTCAAGTCCAGGGCGGGTATCAACCGCTGCCGTTACAGCGGCTTTTTTGTGCCCGAAATTTGACCAGTAATGCCGAGAGGCCGGGGAATACAATACCCTTTGGGGGAATCAACCGGGCCTGACCTTGGACAGGTTTCTACCCTCTTGGCGCCCTAACCATTCATGTAGAAATGAAACCAAGGAGGCCATCATGGCTAATTCCAATTCCCAACCCGTCTTCAACGAGCACGACGACCACATCCTGTGGGTCACCCAGCAGCAGCTATTGCACTACTACGATAACGGTGAAGGCTTGTTTATGAAGAATGCGGATACCGGTGAAACGATCCGCTTCCTGCACGAAGACGAGCACCGCCTCGGGCATGACCCCCAGCACTTGTCGTTAATGGAAAGTCTGGATGAGGCTGTCCATCAGCTTGATTTCCTTTCCGTACTCCTGACGCCGGGAGAGCACATGGAGCTGAGCCCGGAAATGCAGCTCGGCCTTTTCAGCATCCTGCGGGCATTACGAGACCGGCTCTCCAGCCATCAACACTGATCTTTATTCCTGATACAGATAGAAAGAAAACTAAGGTCCAGAGCCGGATTTGCTGAATTTGCGTTGACACTTTGTTGACACTTTAACGAAAAAGAGCGGCATCAACTAGGTTGATACCGCTCTTTCGATCTTGCAACTCTCTGATTTACAAGACTTTATTTGGTGGGTCGTGCTGGATTCGAACCAGCGACCAATTGGTTAAAAGCCAACTGCTCTACCAACTGAGCTAACGACCCTTTTCGTGTCTCCTCACAAGGAGACGCGTATCTTACGGATCTCCTGTAAAAAGACAATACCCAATTTAAAAAAAACCAACAAACTTAAGAGGTTAGGCATTTCATGTAAAAATGGCGCCAAGAGGCCATCACTGCGCATAGATTGTCGGGTCTTCAAGACCCGCACCGGCAAAGCCCGCCGCGCGCAAGCGGCAGCTGTCACAGCGCCCACAGGCTGCACCATCGGCACGCGCTTGGTAACAGGATACCGTCAAACTGTAGTCTACCCCGAGGCGCATGCCTTCTCGCACAATATCCGCCTTGCTCATACTCATCAATGGTGTCCTGATGGATAATCTGTGCCCCTCCACGCCCGCACGAGTGGCCAGATTGGCCATCTTTTCATAGGCCTCGATGTAAGCAGGACGGCAATCCGGATAGCCAGAATAATCCACGGCGTTTACACCCACAAAAATATCCTGTGCCCCCAAAACCTCGGCCCAACCCAGGGCGATGGAAAGAAACACGGTATTGCGCGCAGGCACATAGGTGACCGGGATACCTGCGGCCTTCTCTTCGGGAACAGCGATAGTGTCATCGGTCAGGGCAGAACCACCAATGGCACGCAAGTCCAGCTCCACCACCTTGTACTCTCGTGCACCAAGGTCCTTTGCCACCCGCGAGGCCGCCAGTAGCTCAGAGGCGTGGCGCTGACCATAGTTAAAGCCCAGGGCGTAGCATTCGTAACCATCAGCGCGCGCCATTGCGAGCACGGTGGCAGAATCCAGGCCACCGGAAAGCAAAATTACCGCTTTTTTTGCTGTCATCTGTTCCCCATTATTCTATGCACAAGTAGCACCATGAGGGTCATCGGACCCATCAAACCCCCGGGATGTCTCCCCACAATAGTTTGTGCAGTTGTAACTGCAAACGCACCGGCAAACCATCCTCCAGTATCCATTCTGCCAGTTGTCGCCCCTCCAGCTGCTTATAACTGGGCGAGAAGAGCACCTCCCCCACACGCTCTGACAATCGATACTGGTCCAGGGTAAACTTGGCCCAGCCGTAGTCTTCCCGGTTACAGATCACGAATTTAACCTGGTCGTGTCGAGTGAGCACCTGTAGGTTTTCCATACGATTGCGGTGCTGTTCGCCAGATGCCGGCGTCTTCAAATCAACCACCCTGGAAACACGGCTATCCACACCACCCACCGGCATGGCGCCACTGGTTTCCAGAGTGACGGAATAATCCTCATCGCACAGGGCTTGCAGCAGTGGCAAACAGTTTGGTTGGGCCAGGGGCTCACCCCCGGTTACACAGATATGGTGTGCCGGGTGGCTCTGCACGCGCTCTAATATCTGCTGCAGGGCCATACGCTCGCCGCCGTAAAAAGCGTATTCGGAATCGCAGTAGGTGCAGCGTAACGGGCAACCGGTCAGGCGCACAAATACCGTCGGCAACCCACTATCACGGGCTTCCCCCTGGAGAGAGTAGAAAATTTCACTAACCCTGAGTGATTCTTTGGACAGACTGGTCATACACACCCAACACAAAAACGCCCGAGGGGCAGGTGCCATCCGGGCGCGGGATCATAGGCTTTTTCTGTTCAAAAAACCAGCGGTGATGGGCGCTCTAACCCCCCGCTATTGGAAGTTTTCCTTGAGGTATTTCTGCGCCAGGTTCGAAGCCCTGGCATCGCTGGCGGCCACCTGCTCAAGCAGGGCGCGGGCCTTCTGCTGATCGCCCAACTGGTGATACACAGTACCCAGCTTGTAACGGCCATCCCAAACCTTGTTGGAATTGGGGTAGCCGTCGAGCAGTGCCACAAACCATGCGCGGGCCTCTTCCAGCTCACCCTGGACCAACGCTATCTCGCCCAGCCAGTAGTTGGCATTGGGGGCGTATTGGCCGTTGGGGTAGTCTTCCAGCAGTCGCTTGAATTCTGCACTGGCACCACCGTAATCGCCATTGCGCGCCAAACCGAAACTGGCCTGATAGCGATCGCGCTCATTGCCATCAGTTTTGGGCTCCTGGGGAATCGGGGATACTGGAGAGTCATCCCGAGCAGAAGTGGCGTCATCGGCTTTGGTCGGCGGCGATGTCGATGGCGTCGTACCACTTAAGCGTGTGATACGCCGGTCCAGATCCATGTAATCCTCGGTGCGCTGCTGCTTGAGACGTTTAATCTCATGGAGCATCTCCTCCACTGTGCCGCGCAATGATTGCACTTCCTGCTGCAGCACCTGCATCTGGTAGTAGACTTCGGCCTGGGGGTTGGTCTTGGCCCGGGAGCCTGCGGCGGTGCTACGGGCGAGCTGTGCCCCTTCAGTGCTGCTGCTATAGGAGGATGAAGGATCTTCCCCCCTACTGGCAGACAAATCCACTACCGGAACCTGGGAGAATACTGGCGATACCACAAATAGCGCCGTTGCGGCAATCGCCAGTTTTCTAATCGTTAAAGCCATTGGCATCCATTTTACGATTAGTTAATGACAACACGACGGTTCATCGCACGGACAGCTTCGCTGGAGCCGATTTCAGCGGGGCGTTCCTCGCCATAGCTGATCACTTCCAGATTTTCCCCGTCTACGCCCTGCAGCACCAAAAAGTCCCGCACCGCATTGGCACGGCGCTCACCCAGCGCCAGGTTGTACTCACGGGTACCAAGCTCATCGGCGTGGCCTTCCAGGCGCACAGCGCCCATGCTGCCGCGCATGCGGTCTGCGTGAAGGATCAGCAACTCACGGGTTTCCGGCTTCAATAGGGACTGGTCGAAATCAAAGTAAACCACATTTTCCAGAGGCGCCAGCGGAACCTCTTCAATATCCACCACAGTCGTCGTTTCTTCCACCAGTTCGTTGCCGGTCACCTGTTCGCCACTACTTCCTGTGGTGTCGGTATTGCTACAACCAGCCATTACCGCCAAAACACAGGCCAGGCCAAGACCTGTTTTTACTGATTTCAACATAAGAAGCTACTCCACTTTTAATATTTTCAAAGATCCTGAAAAGTCTTTATGGTCTTTAAACACCCTGCACCACCAGCGCGCCCGACACCCCGTCTCAATCAACGTACGGCGACCATGCCGGTTCGCGGACATCGCCCCTCTGAGAAGGCAGGTTGTATTTTACCCCCGCATCCAGCGACACCGCAGCCAAAATGCCCTTGTCGCCAAGTTTGGTCGCGTACATCAGCATAGCCCCATTTGGCGCAATGCTGGGTGATTCGTCCAATGTGGTCTCCGTGAGGACACGCATTCTGCCCGAATCGATATCCATCGTAGCGATGGTAAAGGTTCCCCGATTGCGATGCACCATAACCAGCGTCTTCCCATCAGGAGAAATACGTGGCCGCGCATTGTAGTCGCCATCAAAGGTTAAGCGGTCCACTTGACCAGTGGCAAGAGTCAATTGATAAATTTGTGGTTTTCCTCCCCTATCAGATGTGAAAACCAGCGATTTTCCATCAGGCATCCAGTTTGGCTCGGTATCAATGGAGAAGTGTCTGGTCATACGGGTAAGTTGATCACTTGTCAAATCCAGTACGTAGATTTCCGGATTGCCATCTTTGGAGAGTACCATCGCCAGTTTGGTTCCATCGGGGGACCAGGTTGGGGAGCTGTTTAGACCCTTGAAGTTGGTCAGCTGCTGGCGCTCGCGGGTGCGCAGGTTTTCGCGGAAGATCGCCGGGCGTCCGGTCTCAAAGGAGACATAAGCCAGTTCCTGGCCGTTGGGGGCCCACATGGGGGACATCACCGGGGCCTCAAAGCGGCGGATCGGCCGGGCACGGGCACCATCAATATCCGCACGCATCAGTACATAGCTAGGCTTTCCGCCACGGGTCTCTTCCCGCACATACACCATTTCTGTGGAAAAGGCGCCACGAATGCCGGTCACCGCCTCAAATATTTCGTCCGCCGCACGGTGCGCGATATCCCGTAGCTGAGCCTGCCCCCCCCGCACCTGGCGGGTAAACATCTTGTGTTGACCAAAGACATTCATCAGGTCGAAAGTCAGCAGATAACCGGACGCCTGGGGTTCAATGCGACCGGTAACGATGTATTCAGTGCCCAAAATGCGCCAGTCCCGAAACACCACATCTTTCGGCGCCTTGGGGAAGGACAACATATCCGCCTTGGGTACCGGGGCGAACAGGCCACTGCGACGCAGGTCGGCAGAGATAATCCCGGACACATCCTCGGGCAAAACACCGCTGCCGGACCAGCTGAATGGGGACACCGCGATTGGGGTGGGGTCGTCGATACCGCTGGTGATGTTCACAACCAACTGGGCGCGCGCCTGCAGACAGACAGTGGTAACAACAATAGTGACGACAGTTTTTAAGAGGTTCTGGATCATTGGCGAAGATCTTCGGGTTCAAATTTCAAAATTGTTTTGCGGACTTCACGCTCGAATACGACCGGTTCTTCCAGGGCCAGTTCGGCCACTTCGGGAAAAACCTCCACCTTGTGAATGGCAGTGAGCACCGAGCGATCGAGTGCCGCGTTGCCGCTGCCTTCCAGGATATTGGCCGCCACCACTCTTCCGGTGGGTACAAAATTGATTTGCACCAGGGTGCGCATACCATTGCGAGCGCTCGGTGGGCGGCTCCATACCGACTCTATACGCTGCTGAATTGCCTGGGCCACGGACATTACCGCCCGTTCGTCTTCGCTGGCCTCCTGCAGATCCTCTTCTTCCTGCAGCGCTTCGTCAAAGGAACTCTGACGCGCTTTCTCCAACTGTTCTTCGCGCTCCTTTTCTTTTTGCTCTTTCTCTTTGCGGTCTTTTTCTTGGCGCGCTTTCTCTTCCCGGGCCTTGCGCTCGGCCTCAATGCTCGCCTGGCGCTTCCTCTCAGCTTCCTGTTTCTTTTTGCGCTCCAGTGCAGCGCGGCGTTTGCGCTCAGTCTCTGCCTGGCGCTTTTGCTGTGCTTCGCGCTGGGCACGCTGTTGTATCTTATCCACCTTTTTGGGTAGCTTCTTTCTGGGCGTAACCGCCTCAAGCGTCACCAGCCTGGCCTGTACAAACTGCGGCATGGGCTTGTGTTCATGCGTACGGCTGGCCTCCCAACCATGGGCAATAAACGCAATCAGAACCCCGTGCAACAGGAGGCTGATCACAATCGCCAATGGGTATGCGCCTTTATTCACCAGCACCTACCCTTGGGGTGGCTCGGTAACCAAGCCGACACTGGGGGCTCCGGCCTGCTGCAATTCAGTCATGGCATTGACAATCAAACCGTAATCGGCATCGCTGTCACCCCATACCAGAACCGGGGTTTTTGGCTTTTGACGCAATACCTTGGCCACCGTCTCTTTGATTTCTGGAAGTGGCTTGGCCGCTTTCTCATCTGTACCCAGATTTAGGTAATAGGTGCCATCGGCACGCACCGAGACAATCAACGGTTCCTCGTCCGACTCCTCCATCGGCGCCGAGGGCGCGTTGGGAAGGTCCACTTTGACCCCCTGCATCAGCAATGGTGCCGTGACCATAAACACAATCAGCAGCACCAGCATCACATCGATATAGGGCACCACGTTGATTTCAGATACCAGCCTTTTTTTGCTGCCCTTGCGAAACACACTCATAGGATTCGCCTGCTCACACCTTAGCCGGAATGCACTTTGCGGTGCAGGATCGAGGAAAATTCCTCGGCAAATGTTTCGTAACTGGACAGCAACCACTCCGCCTTGGCGGAATAGCGGTTATAGGCTATCACTGCCGGAATCGCCGCAAATAGGCCCATGGCCGTGGCCACCAGGGCCTCACTGATACCGGGCGCTACCGTGGCAATGGTGGCCTGGTGCATAGTAGCGAGGCCACGGAAAGAGTTCATGATGCCCCAGACAGTGCCGAACAGACCGATATAGGGGCTGACTGAGCCCACAGTAGCGAGAAACGGCAGGTTCATCTCTACTTTCTCCTGCTCCCGCGACATACCCACACGCATGGCCCGCTCGGTTCCCTCCATCACCGCTTCAGGGCCGCTGCTGCCCTGCTGGCGCAGACGGGTAAACTCGGTAAAACCGGCGCGAAATAGGGACTCTACCCCGTCTGTCTTGCTCCGTTCAGCGCGCTCATTGCCCTCGCGGAACAGCTTGTTCAAATCGGCACCGGACCAGAAGCGGCGCTCGAAACTATTGAGAGCCTGTTTGGCCCGGGACAGATAAAGACCCCGCTGGATAATCATGACCCAGGAAACCACCGAGGCCAGCAACAACAGCAACATCACAAGCTGTACCAGTAGGCTGGCGTTCTGAATGAGTCCCCAAAGGGAAAGTTGTTCACCGGCGTTCATCTTCTAAATTACTGCCTTTAATGCTGAATAAATGGGCCCCGGCAGAGCACAGGGTTTGTGGTTGTGGTCAGCGACACAGGCAACTTTGACCACACCTTCACAAATTAGCTCATTTTGGCGCCAGATTTTTTGCTCGAAAGTCACCCCAACGCGCCCCAGTTTGCCAATCGTCGCAGTAGTGCGCAATGCATCATCGAGCCTGGCAGAGCGGCGGTACCGGATCTCGGCGGAGTGCACCACCAACAGCAGCCCCTGGTGTGGCATTGCCGGCTTATCATAGCCGAGAGAGCGCAGCAGTTCTGTGCGCGCCCGCTCCATATACTTCAAATAATTCACGTAGTAGACGATACCGCCCGCATCCGTATCCTCGATATAGACCCGTACAGGAATACTGAAAACCGCTTTCACCCCTCCCCCTTTCCGTTTTATTTATCGGGTTTCGGCAAACCGAAGTGCTCATAGGCAAGTCCGGTCACCACCCGCCCCCGCGGCGTGCGGGCAATATAACCCTGCTGGATAAGGTAAGGTTCCAGCACATCCTCAAGCGTGTCCCGCTCCTCACTCACTGCTGCAGCAAGGCTGTCCACACCGACCGGGCCGCCATCGAATTTCTCGATCATGGCCAGCAACATACGCCGGTCCGACTGGTCGAAGCCCCTGGCATCCACATTGAGCATATTCAAAGCGGCGTCGGCGATCGCCGAATCGACCGAGCCATCGCCCCGCACCTCCGCGTAATCGCGCACCCGGCGCAGCAGGCGGTTGGCGATGCGCGGGGTGCCGCGGGCACGCCGCGCCACTTCCAGGGCACCGCCCTCGTCCATACCTACCCCCATCAGGCCCGCAGAACGGTGCACGATATGAGTCAAATCCTCAACGCTGTAGAACTCCAGCCGCTGCACGATGCCGAAACGGTCCCGCAGGGGAGAGGTGAGCAGACCCGCCCGGGTTGTGGCGCCAACCAGTGTAAAAGGCGGCACGTCCAGCTTGATAGAGCGAGCCGCCGGACCCTCACCAATCATGATATCCAACTGGTAGTCCTCCATGGCCGGGTACAGGACTTCCTCCACATGAGGGCTCAGGCGGTGTATCTCGTCGATAAACAGAACATCTCCCGGCTCCAGGTTGGTCATCAAAGCCGCCAGATCACCGGCCCTCTCCAGCACCGGGCCGGAGGTAGCCTTGATGGCGCCGCCCATCTCTGTGGCGATAATATTGGCCAGGGTGGTTTTGCCCAGGCCCGGCGGACCGAACACCAGGGTATGGTCCAGGGCCTCTTTGCGCAGCTTGGCCGCCTGGATAAAGATCTCCATCTGCTCGCAGACCACCGGCTGGCCCACATAGTCCGCCAGGGTTTTGGGGCGTACAGCGCGATCATACTGCTCTTCCTGGCCTACAGGCCCCACGGGTTGGGGCGCCACCAGGCGATCGGCTTCGATCATGAAAACCACTCCAGATTAAGCGGGCGCCATACCCTTCAGTGCCAGACGGATCAGGGTCGCGCTGTCGGCATCCGGCTGCGTCTTACCGGCCCAGGCCACCATTTTACTGGCCTCCGCAGGCTTATAGCCCAATGCTGCCAGGGCACTTTCAGCCTCACCGGCATGATCCACTCTGGGCGCCGTAGTGGCCGGCACCAGCGGAATACCATTGGCGTCATTCACTTCCGGTGTCAACTTATCACGCAATTCGACAATCAGGCGCTCGGCGGTCTTCTTTCCCACACCAGGCACTTTCACCAGTGCCGTCACATTGTCTTCCGCCACACAGCGGGCCAGGGCAGCGACATCCAGGCCAGACAGAATGGCCAAAGCCAGCTTGGGGCCTACACCACTGATCCTGATCAGGGTGCGAAACACTTTGCGCTCGGCGTCGCGGATGAAGCCGTATAGCTGTTGCACTGTCTCGGAAACCGCCAGATGGGTGTGCAACTGCACCGGCTGCCCCAAAGCCGGCAGCTCGAAAATAGTGGTCATGGGCGCGAGCACCTCGTAGCCAACTCCGTGCACGTCCACCAACAATAATGGCGGCCGCATCTCAGCCAGGGTACCGCTCAATCTTCCGATCATGTGTTTTTCCAGGTTTCTGATTTTCCACCCGTGGAGGTATGGCTTTGCCTATAAACGCACCTAAACACTGAGACGGCCCCTGCGAAAGCGACTGGGCATGGCGCCGCCAGCAAGTGCTGGGAGCCGCCCCGTATGCATATGGCACAGCGCCACGGCAAGGGCATCTGCGGCATCCTCCTGCGGACAGGCTGGCAGCGACAGCAGCGTTTTGACCATATGCTGCACCTGCAATTTGTCTGCAGCGCCGTTGCCCACCACTGCCTGCTTGACCTTGCGCGCCTCGTATTCGGCCACCTCAAGGCCCCGGTTGGCACCGGCCACAATGGCAGCGCCACGGGCCTGCCCCAGCTTCAAGGCGGAACCGGCACTCTTTGCCATAAAAACATTTTCTATCGCCATTTGCACAGGCCGGTATTGCTCGGCAATCTGGCTTACTGCATCAAAAATCAATTTCAGGCGCTGTGGCAAAGGGCCCTCTGGGATACGAATCACCCCGCTGGCCACATAGTGGGCACTGCCGCGCTTGACATCGATAATGCCGTAGCCTGTTTTGCGTGAGCCGGGGTCAATTCCCAGTATCCGGGTCAAAAGGCAGCTCCCTCAATATCTGTATGTTTATATAGTAATGGGAGTGTCCCAAGGCGGGGGGAAGGCGTCAAGGGTGAACGCGGGGTGCAGCGGTAAAAGCCGGGGCAGGACGGCGCCTGCCCCTGGGGGAGGGAACGAATCCTCAGCCAAGTGCCTCCATCACCTCAACGGGAATATCCGCATTGGTGTAAACATTTTGCACATCGTCCAGGTCTTCCAGCATCTCGACCAGTGCCAGCACTTTTTCCGCTGCCTCTTTATCCAACGCTATGGTGGTGGAGGGGATCATGGCTATCTCGGCGCTATCCGGCATAAAGCCGGCCTCAACCAGTGCATCCTTGACGGTGAGGTAGTCCTGGAATTCCGTGGTCACTTCGACGTTGCCGTCGTCGTCAGTCTCAATATCCTCGGCACCGGCCTCCAGAGCCGCCTCCATCAGCGCCTCTTCATCGACCCCGGCTTCGTAGTACAACTGTCCTTTGCGCGAAAAGAGATAACTCACCGAGCCATCGGTACCCAGGTTGCCACCGCGTTTGGAAAAAGCATGACGCACCTCTGCCACGGTGCGGTTGCGGTTGTCGGTGAGACACTCCGCCAGTACCGCCACACCGCCGACACTGTAACCTTCATAAACCACCGCCTCAAAGTGTTCACCATCGGTATTGCCTACGCCGCGGGCAATGGCCTTATCAATGGTGTCGCGCTTCATATTGGCACCCAGTGCCTTATCGATAGTGGCGCGCAGGGTTGGATTATCATCGGGGTTGCCTCCTCCCTTGGCGGCCACGGTCAACTCGCGGATGATCTTGGTGAAAACCTTGCCCCGTTTGGCATCCTGGGCTGCTTTGCGGTGCTTGATATTGGCCCATTTACTATGTCCGGCCATCCTCGTCTCTCTCCATCAGTGCGCGGAGTGGGAAGTGGGCAACACACATTGCCCACAGCATGAGCTTGATGGGCTCACTTCGCTGAGCCCACCGGGGAAAATCAGCGGATAATCTCTTCCTTCTGGCGCAGGCGGATATTCAGCTCGCGCAACTGCCTGGCGTCAACCGAACCCGGGGCATCCGTCATGACACAGGCGGCACTCTGGGTTTTCGGGAATGCGATCACATCGCGAATGGAATCGCTGCCGGTCATCAGCATCACCAGGCGATCCAGGCCAAAAGCGAGACCGCCATGGGGTGGCGCGCCGTACTTGAGGGCATCGAGCAGGAAGCCAAACTTCTCGCGCTGCGCCTCTTCATCTATACCGAGGATACGAAATACCGCCTGCTGCATCACCTGATCGTGAATACGCAAGGAACCACCACCCAGTTCGGTGCCATTTAGCACCATATCATAGGCGCGGGACAGGGCACCCAATGGGTTCTGCTCCAGCGCTTCGGGGGTGCAGGAAGGTGCGGTGAAGGGGTGATGCAGCGCGGTGAGGCTACCGTCGTCATTTTCCTCGAACATCGGGAAAGCCACCACCCACAGGGGTGCCCACTCACTGGTATAGAGGTTCAGGTCCTGGCCCAGCTTGCAGCGCAGTGCGCCAAGGGCTTCCGATACAATCCTGGCCTTGTCCGCACCGAAGAAGATGATATCACCGTCTTCCGCTTGCAGACGGTCGAGAATGGCGGCGCGGGTTTCTATAGGTAGGAATTTGACGATCGGCGACTGCAGGCCATTTTCCAGGTCGGCGCGCGCGTTGACTTTGATATAGGCGAGCCCCTTGGCGCCATAGATACCGACAAACTTGCCGTAATCGTCCAGTTGCTTGCGGGTCAGCTTGTCGCAACCACCGGGCACCCTGATTGCGGCCACTCGCCCTTTGGGGTCGCTGGCGGGTCCTGAGAACACCTTGAAATCCACTTCGGTCATCAGGTCTTTGATTTCCACCATCTCCAGGGGAATACGCAGATCCGGCTTGTCGGAACCATAGCGCAGCATGGCCTGGTAGTGGGTGATACGGGGGAAGGCCCCCAGTTCCACACCCTTCAACGCCTTAAACAGCGCCCGCACCATGTCCTCGGTGATGGACATGATCTCCTCTTCCCCCAGAAAAGAGGTTTCGATATCAACCTGGGTGAACTCCGGCTGGCGATCGGCACGCAGGTCCTCATCGCGAAAACACTTGGCAATCTGGTAGTAGCGATCAAAACCCGACACCATCAACAGCTGCTTGAACAGCTGTGGGGACTGCGGCAGGGCGAAGAACTTGCCCTCGTGGGTGCGGCTCGGTACCAGATAATCGCGCGCGCCCTCCGGCGTGGCGCGCGTGAGGATCGGGGTCTCGATATCCAGAAATTCGTGCGCATCCAGGTAGTTGCGAATCGCTGTGGTAAGCCTGGAACGAAAGCGCAGATTGTGCTGCATCTCGTTGCGGCGCAAATCCAGGTAGCGGTATTTGAGACGAACGTCCTCTCCCACTTCGGTGTGCTCGTCCAGTTGGAAGGGGACGGTTTCGGCACTGTTAAGGATCTCAAGTTCGGTCCCGTAGACCTCCACCTCACCGGTATCCATATTGGGGTTCAAGGCCTCCGCAGCGCGGGCGCGCACCCGGCCTGTGACCTTCAACACATACTCGCCACGCACGCGATCAGCCAGCTCAAAATACTCGGCAGCATCCGGGTCGAATACCACCTGAACGATGCCCTCCCGATCACGCAGATCAATGAAAATCACACCGCCGTGGTCGCGGCGGCGATCGACCCAGCCACAAAGGGTTACTATACGATCAATGTCCGCGGAACGAAGAACGCCACAGAAGTCGCTGCGCATGGATAAAAATTCCCGTTATCGATGGTGAAATGGTTAACTGAGCGTACACATCGCGGGCCTAGGCCGTCTTTCCAGCCGTTTTCGCGGCTTTGTCGCCCTTGGCCTTACCGCTGTTGGCCGCATCGCCGGCCAGGTTTTTCTTATTGCCCGTCTTGAAGTCCGTCTCGTACCAACCCCCTCCCTTTAGGCGAAATCCGACTGCTGAAATTTTCTTGCTCAACTCGGCCTTACTGCAAACTGGACAATCCTTGAGCGGGTCATCGCTCATGCGCTGCAGGGCCTCCATCTCGTGGCCGCAGGCATTGCACTGGTATTCATAGATCGGCATTACTCAGTACCCGGTGCTTGAAAAAGGGAAGAGAGTATACATGAGCCCTACAGAGGGAAGAAGCGGCTCCGCCCTATCGGCCAGCCAAGAGGCTCCCAGGGACCGGTTCAAAGGTTAAAAAACACAGAAAAGCACTATTTTTCCAGTATTTCCTCGTACGATCTTGCAAAAACTATATATACTTCCCGTTAGCACCCGCTGAGACCACCGTTTTTGGACGCAGTGCAGCGGGAGTAGAAACACACTTACCGGACTTACACCGAACAACAAAGAAGGAAACCAGCCATGGCTACCAGGAAAGCTGCTCCCAAAAAAGCCGCTGCCAAAAAGGCTCCGGCTAAGAAAGCCGCACCACCGGCCAAGAAAGTAAAGGCTATCAAGGAGAAGTACACCAAGACCCAGGTTCTGAACCAGATTGCTGAAAATACCGAACTGTCTCGCAAACAGGTCCAGTCCGTTCTGGATGAATTAGGTGATATCATCGAAGGCCACATCAAGAAGCGCGCTGTTGGCGAATTTGCCCTGCCGGGTCTGCTGAAAATCACCACGGTGAAGAAACCAGCTAAAAAGGCCCGCAAAGGCATCAATCCCTTCACTGGCGAAGAGACCATGTTCAAGGCCAAGCCGGCGAGCATTCAGGTGAAAGTCCGCCCGCTGAAAAAACTGAAGGAAATGGCCGAGACCTGATCCTCCGCCGGCCCCAGAGCTGAAAACCCCGCATACGCGGGGTTTTTTTTGTCGGGATATCACCAAGCGGACTTGCCCGTGCCACCGGCAACAACCGCCGCGTTCTATCGCTGGCAACGCCCCATACCGCAAAGCCGCCGCAGGAATATTTATTGTGCGGTAAATAGCGTAAAATACCCGGTTTACAGCTAATAAATCCCAGTTAATCCCTATGCGCGCATCCCGTTATCTCATTGCAACCCAAAAAGAAACACCCAACGATGCCGTAGTCATCAGCCATCAACTGATGCTGCGCGCGGGCATGATCCGCCGCTTGGCGTCGGGCCTCTACACCTGGTTGCCCACGGGACTGCGCGTGTTGCGCAAGGTCGAGCGCATCGTCCGCGAGGAAATGGAGCGCGCCGGCGCGCTCGAGGTGCTGATGCCGGTGGTACAGCCGGCCGAGTTGTGGGAAGAGTCCGGGCGCTGGCAGCAGTACGGCCCCGAGCTGCTGCGCATCCGCGACCGCCACGGCAATGCATTCTGTCTGGGGCCAACCCACGAGGAGGTGATCACAGACCTGATCCGCAACGAAATCAACAGTTACAAGCAGCTACCGGCCAATTTCTACCAGGTGCAGACCAAATTCCGCGACGAGATTCGTCCCCGCTTCGGCGTGATGCGCGCGCGTGAATTCACCATGAAGGATGCCTACTCCTTCCACGCCAGCGCGGATTCCCTGCAGGAGACCTACGATGTTATGTACAACGCCTACTGCCGTATTTTTGAGCGCATTGGCCTGGACTATCGCCCGGTGCTGGCGGATACCGGCGCTATCGGTGGCTCAAGCTCCCACGAGTTCCACGTCCTGGCGCAGAGCGGTGAGGACGATATCGCCTTCTCCACAGATTCCCGCTACGCCGCCAATGTGGAGCTGGCGGAAGCCGTCGCGCCTGCCGGGGCCCGGCCCGAACCCAGTCGGGAGATGCGGGAGGCGTATACCCCGGGTCAAAAATCCATCGCTGCGGTAAGTGACTTTCTCACGGCAGACCCGGCACACTCCGTGAAAACACTGATCGTTCTGGGTGAATGTGAACAGGGCGAAAGCGCACCGCTCATTGCCTTGATACTGCGCGGTGATCACGACCTGAATACACTCAAGGCGGAAAAACTGACCGGTGTCGCCAGCCCGTTGCAGTTTGCCCCCGAGCCGCGTATCGCTGAAGAATTGCGCTGTACTGTCGGCTCACTGGGTCCGGTGGGTATGCAGATTGAAACCATTGTGGACAGGTCCGCTGCCCATCTGGCGGACTTTATCTGTGGTGCCAATCGCGACGACTATCACTACACCGGCGTAAATTGGGGCCGCGATGTGAAACTCGGCCGCGTCGAGGATTTGCGCAATATCGTCACCGGTGATCCCAGCCCGGATGGCCTGGGCACCCTGGAAGTCAAGCGTGGCATCGAAGTGGGCCACATTTTCCAGTTGGGCGACAAGTACAGCCGCGCCATGAACGCCACCATCCTCAATGAGAACGGCAAAGAGCAGCGGATGACCATGGGTTGCTACGGCATCGGTGTGTCCCGTATTGTGGCCGCAGCCATCGAGCAGAACCACGACAGTGCCGGTATTCTCTGGCCCGACGCCATTGCCCCCTTCCAACTGGCAATTGTGCCCATCAATATGCACAAGAGCGACGCGGTCCGGGACAAGTGCGAACACCTGTACGAATCCCTGCACAGTAGAGGCATTGATGTGCTGCTGATGGACGAGCCCAAGGCGCGCCTTGGCGCCATGTTGGCGGATATTGAGCTGCTGGGTATTCCCCACCGCATTGTTATTGGCGATCGCGGCCTGGAAAAGGGCGTGGCAGAGTACAAGGGCCGCGCCGATATTGAGGCCCAGGAATTTGCCCTCTCTCAGTTGGAGGCCGTGCTGCTGGAGAAAATTGACTACTGACACCCCGTATTCCGGTCCGCCGAAGTTTGGGCCGGAGGTCCCGCTTACCGGGGAAGCGGTAGGCAAAGTGGGTGATACCACCCGTCAAAATAGGGACTGCCCATTTTCTCAGGCTTTTCGTAAAATCCCTGGCATGATGAGAAAAGCTACTGCTGCTCTGCTGCTCTGCCTGGCCTGGAGCAGTGCCGAATCCCAAAGTCCCACTGTGGAGGTCGACCCTGAGTTGCGCCTCGCGTTACAGGAAGCCATCACCCAGGCGGGCAGCTTTGTGGATCGCTTCGATGCCGAAGTGTGGCTGATGTCAAAATCCCAACCACTTTCCCGCTATATCAAAGACCCGAAAGAGCGTATGCAGGTGTTAAAGGCAGTGCACCGGGAAGCCACCCGGGCCGGCCTGCGCCCGGAGATCGTACTCGCCGTAATCCAGGTAGAGAGTGCCTTCGATCCCTACGCAGTCTCCCGTGTCGGTGCCCGGGGCATGATGCAGGTCATGCCTTTCTGGAAAAAGGAAATCGGGCGCCCGGATGACAACCTGATCAATATGGATACCAACCTGCGCTATGGCTGCACCATCCTCAAGCACTATATCGAAAAGGCCAAAGGCAACCTCGCTAACGCCCTTGCCTATTACAATGGCAGCTACGGTCGCCATACCTATAGCCGCAAGGTTCTGGATGCCTGGGCAACACGCTGGAGATAAGCCATGACCGCCGGTTATTTATTTTTCTCCGGCGGCGCCTGTGCACTGCTAGTGCTGGCAGCGGCAAAAGTGTCTTTGAATCACCATCGACTGGCCGCCGGACGCTGGCTGATACTGGTGTTGGTTGGCGTCATCTGCTATTTGCTGTGGCCGACACTGCCGCCAATGCCTTTGACAGGCGCGTTCCTGGTCAACCTGCCGGTTATCCTTGTGCCCGCAGCATTCTGGCTCTTTACCCACCTGCTTTGCCGGGAGGAAGAGCCCTTCCCGCGCTGGGGCTGGATACCTATCGGCCTCTCTATTGCATCGAGTATTTTTGTAAGGTACGCGCCAGTTTCCCTGGCTTCGGGGATCCAGGCCTTGCTCTTTAACCTATCTCAGCTACTCAGCATGGGCCTGGTTGGCGCCGGCATGCTGACGCTGCTGGGGCAATTCCACTCGGACTTGGTAGAGGAACGCCGGCGGCTGCGCGCCATTTTGTTGATTGCAGTGGGTGTCTACATGTTGATTGTGATCGGCGCCGAATCCCTGTTTACCTACCGCCCCGTACCCAACGGAGTGCCAACCCTGCATGCGCTACTCGCCAGCCTGCTCTCCCTCGCCGCCTGCCTATGGTTGCTGGCACTGTCACCCAGTGCTTTGGGGGAGTCCCTGCCCCCGTCGGCCGCCCCCATCGAAGAGGCGGCTCCCGCTCCTACACAAGTGCCCTCTCCGGATGAACAACAGCTGGCGCAAATGAGAAAGCTGCGGGCACATATGCAAAACGGGGGCTATCGCCAGACAGGGCTCACTATCCGTGAATTGGCTGAGCAACTGGATACCCGCGAGCATCTATTGCGCATCCTGATCAACCGCCATCTGGGTTATCGCAATTTCAACGAATATCTGAACCAGTTCCGTATCGATGAGGCCAGCGCACGCCTGGCCAATCCCGAGCAAGCCCACCTGCCGGTACTCACCATCGCCCTGGATATTGGTTACCGTTCATTGAGCCCTTTCAACGCCGCCTTCAAGCGCCGTCACAACCTGACCCCAACTGAGTACCGCCGGCAAAAGTTACCTACCTGAATCGGTGCGGGTTCGAAATCCGTTAGAAGTTTTTCACTTTCCGCAAGCCGCGCCATGGAAATCTCTCCAGACTGGGAGCACCACTGCAAGTAGCACCTTGATAAGGGTGGTACACGGTATCCCGATATGCTGTCACGGCAACCAAACAGGTTTGTGCGACAGTGCTGTACGGAATGGTGCCACCGTCAATCACAGGGCGGCGGGCGCCTTTGAGATTCAGGCAATTTGGTACACGTTTCGCCAGTATTTTAAGGGCAACCATTAACAATGGTCATGACAAACCGATCCGTTTGCCGGGTTATATAGCAGGGATACGACGTCTCCATTCCCAATACAAAATTGATGGTGAGTGTATGGATTTTCTAATGGACCTGGCCCAATACGGAGCCAAACACTTTCAATTGACCCTGTTTCGCTATGTGCTGGCAGCCTCTGTCATGAGTATCTGCGCAGGCTGGTTGTTTCGCACCTGGATGCACCGGCGCCGTATTCAAAAGCACCGTGCGGGGTGGAAGGATATACGCCGCGAGGTCAGCTTCTCCATGCTGACCGTGTGTGTTTTTACCGTAATCGGCACCATTGTCAGCCTGCTTGAAGAGATGGGGCTGACAAAATTATATTGGCAATGGAGCGACTACCCCATGTGGTGGAATATCGCCAGCCTGCCGGTGCTAATCCTTTTGCACGATGCGTACTTTTACTGGACTCACCGGGGAATGCACCACCCAAAAGTGTTCAAGCACTTCCACCGCCTGCACCACCTGTCCCGAACCCCCACGCCCTGGACGGCCTACAGCTTTTCCGTGGGTGAGGCCGCACTAAATGGACTCTTCTCCCCACTGATCGTCCTCATGATTCCCTTACACCCGACTATTTGGCTCTCTTTCGTGTTTATCATGATTTTCCGCAACGCCATGCTGCATACGGGCTGCGAGTTCCATCCGCGCAGCTGGGTGGACGGCCCATTGGACAATATGACCACCACCACCCACCACGACCTACATCACCAGCGTTTCCAGGGCAACTACGGCTTCTACTTTACTTGGTGGGACCGTTGGATGGGTACGGAATTCAAAGACTACAAACTCGCTTTTCGCCGGGCGGTAGACGGGAAGCAGTATGGCGCAGCGCAAGAGAAGGCATCCGGCACCCATATTAACTTAAGCCCTAGCGGTAATATACCGGCCTGACCCATCCGGCCCGCAGCTGGCCAAACGCACCAGGACGCAACCCGTTAGCTGTGGGCAACATTCATAAGCGAAAGTTGATTGCTAATCCCTACAGGCGGGGACCGCCACTGGCCATAGACTGACACAAGCCTTTGGAATCGGGGCGGCTATACGCAATTGCAGCGGTACCTCAAAGGCAATAGCGGACAGTTTATAGCCTTCTATAGGATTGCCGGGGGTAAACTAATGACCGTGCTGGAGAGGCAGCCAGCGAGATTCGCGGTAGCAAAAAAGCCCCCAGGCCACCATTACCACTTCCAAAAAGAAAAACAGCAGGTTGCGCTCGTCAAATCCACTGACGAACAGCATGGCGTACAACCGGCCGAGCGCAAAGCCGATATAGGCGATCGAAAGTGCCGCATAAGCCACCCTGCGATACCGCCGCAATGCCTGCGCAATCAGCAGAACTACAGCGATTGCCAGTGTAAAACCGCCGTAAGTAGCGAGAAATTCAGGCATTGCAGCAGGGTTATTGAATGTGATCCCGATCACAGCGGCGAAAGCTTGCGGGTTAAGTAATGCCCCCAGACCCACAAACGCAAAAATCAACGCATTGCAAGCCAGGTAAATCCTTCCAAAGTATTTCAACGCTTATTCCCCTCCAACCGTAGTAATCGAACATTTCTTGCAATCGGCCCCAAAGGTCCTACGGCTCGACTAGAGTGTGACTACAGTATATATGAGGCTCCAGCCGCCAAAAGCCCTAATATTCACCCGAGGATCGTGTGTCCCTGGTTGATACAAAAAACCGGATTCTGTGCCGGCACCTGAAATAACATTTAATCTTTGAAGAGCAGTTCGAGGGGATATCCGGTGAACCGCTGGGTTTTCTCAATCACCAAATGCGAAGTCATACGGGATATGGCCGCTGCTTCATTGGCCAGCAGTTGTTCAGATACTACATTGAAGTCCGTTGCGTCCGGACATATAAATCGCAGCATATAGTCAAACTCCCCGGACATTTTCACACAGGAAACAATCTGAGGGATATCATTGATAATATGGCGGAAATTTTCACTGGTCCGCGCATCCTGGCGTTTCAGTGCCACATTCACATAAAATTCAGCATGGCGCACCTTATCCAGGTTTATCTCCGCAAGGAATGCGCGGATATAACGCTCACTGGTCAGGCGCTTCACCCGGGCCAGACAGGCACTCTCTGACAATCCAATCTGTTCACTCAAATTCAGGTTGCTAATACGGGCGTTAGTTTGCAGTGCTTGCAAAATACGCAAATTATGCCGGTCAATTTTCACGAAGTTGGTTTCTTTTGAGTCTGAAAGGAGGCAAGGATAGCGGTATTCGCCGGTGGCTGAAACACTCTATCCCCGTGGTCGGGTAGAACTTCTCGCCTCGGCAAGGATGGCCGGATGAAATGAGCAGTCGTCCGCTCAGCCGACCTGGCGGCACCTGTGGGTAACAAAACGCTCAATGCGGTCCAGTGCACGGGTCAACACTACCTCATCTGCGGCAAGCGTCAGGCGCACATGGTTCACTGCACTCTGGCCGAATGGCGCGCCGGGCAGCACGGAAACCCGTTCGGCATCCAGCAGGGCCTCGGCAAACTCCTGCCCCGAGGCGGCCACATCGGACACATCCACCATCACGAACATACCTGCCTCTGGGCTATAGCAGCCGAGGCCCGGTATCCTGCCAATGCGTGCCACAATCAGGTCGCGGCGCCGCTCGTAGGCATCGCACATCTGCTTGACAAAGTAACTGTCAAACTCCAGGGCAAACGCGGCCGCTTCCTGGATAAACTGCGGGCAGCCAAAGATAGTGGCACCGGCAAACTGTGCCAGTCGATCCACCAATGGCCCCCGCGCCACCGCCCAACCCAGGCGCCAACCACTCATGGCGTGGGATTTGGACAGGCCATCAATCACGACAATATTGTCCAGCGCTTCCGCCGCCGTGCGTAGCGAAGTGTGCCGGCGAGCAAAGGTGATCATGGAGTACATCTCATCGCACACCAGCCAGATAGCCCGCTTGCGACAGTAGGCCGCAAGCGCACGCAGCTGCGCCGGTGTCGCCATGGCACCGGTGGGGTTGACCGGAGTATTGATCATCACCACCCGGGTTTGCTCGCTGATGGCCGCCTTGATCGCCTCCACATCAAAGGCAAAGTCCTTCTCTGCCGGGCAGGCCACCCGTTTCACCGATAGCCTGAGATTGTCACAGATGGGCACATAACCGATATACATCGGCTCGGGGATCACTATCTCCTCACCGGGGTTGAGCAGGCAGGAGAGCACAGCATAAATGGCGTTAGTCCCGCCGGGAAACACCACCACATCATCGGGACTGCAGGGATGTGGCGACACCCTGCTCTCAATATCCGCTATAGCGCGTTGCAACATGGGCTCACCGGCGGCGGGTGAATAGTGCGTGCGCCCCACGCCCAGGCGGGCACGGGCAAAGTCCAGAATGGGCTCGGGGGTATCGAAATTGGGGTCCCCCACACAGAGAAAAATGACATCTTCCCCCTTCCTGGCCAAGCTGTGGGCCCGATCACTGACGGCCCAGACATTGGAGCCTTCACAAGCCAGGGCCTCACTTTGCAGACTGAATCGGGGAGTAAAATCTGTCACGCTTTTAACACTTTATCCGCTGTTTGTGCCGTTAAGATAGCGACCGTAGCTGTAATCGATGACTCTATATCACCGCAGAATACGCATTACTTAGGCGTTTCTAGGACTCTAACCGCAGAAAATGCTGTGGATATTTGCTCTATGGCAGTCTCCGACCCGAGATGGGCGTTTGGTCCGCCATGGGGTGTGCCGCTCGAAAAAAGACAGCCAGTTACAGATAAAGCCCCAGGCATGGTCATAACCCTGACTGCTAAGACTCTTCTGTGCGGGGTAATTCCACCGCTATCGATACAATACCTGATAAAGCGCTGCCAGTAATACAAGTGAGAACAAACCCGGTACCGGTTTGAATTTCAGGCCTGCTCCAGGCTGCGCCAGTGCCGATAACGACAACGAAGTGAAAAAAGTGGCCTACCTTTTTCCACCAATGCGTATCCCGCTTAAAGATGTGCATTCAGTCAAACACCCAGCGATGGTAAGACACACAATTGCCGTTGGAACCTGGACATCTATAGATCAACAAAAACCCGGCACACCTGTTGATAGTCCAATCAGTACAGATATCTTCTCTGCTGCCGAGACATTCTCTAATTACCTGAAACACCTTAAACTTACTACCCTCATTCACGAAACCTTGAGAAGCCAACCAGGTTCGGACACACCCCTTACAATGCCTCAATAGCTCAACTATATTCAAAGCTTCCTAAAGGAATAGAATATGAAAGACCGGCATAACACAAAGCATATTGGCATTGTTGGCTGCTCCGCCGAAGGCGCGGCTCTCTGCTACAAGACTATCTGTACAGAGAGCAGAAAATATCTCGGTGAGCATGCCCATCCCGAGATCTCCATGCACACCCATTCTTTGGCCCGTTATGTGAAATGCCTTGCGGCAAATGACCTGCGGGGGGTTGGCGACCTGATGCTCTCTTCTGCCAACAAGCTCAAAGCACAGGGGGCAGACTTTCTCGCCTGTCCGGACAATACAATCCACCAGGCTTTCGACTATGTTGCACAAAGATCCCCCCTGCCCTGGCTCCATATCAGCGATTGTGTGGTTGCGGCAGCACAGGCACTCGGATACAAAAAACTCGGCATACTGGGCACCCAGTGGCTGGTAGAAAGCGATGTGTATCCGGCAAAGATAGCAACTGCCGGGCTCAGTTGGCAGCGCCCGCCGAAGAAAGCGATAGAAAACATAGGCCAACTGATTATGTGCGAATTAGTCTATGGAATTTTCAAGCCAGAAACTGTTCGATACTTTCAGGAGATCATTAATGATCTGGAAGATGCGGGATGCGATAGCGTTATTCTTGGTTGTACAGAGATTCCATTAATTATCGACAATAGTAATTCATCAATTCCAACACTCAACTCCAACCGCCTATTGGCCGAAGCGGCGATCAAAGAGGCTATCCCCGTTGACCGGGCGCCCTGCTTCCCGTAGAACCAAAGCCGCGTTCAATAAGCGTTAAGTTTCTGATATGGTCAACCACTTCCACAATAGTCAAATAATCCTTGAATTCAGTATCCTGCCTGCAATTGCAGCGGTGCAACTGATCTCGCGAGTAAACGCCTGCCTCCCCAAATACCTTTTCCTATGGGAGGTTAAGCACCGATATTCAAAAATTGTTTTTCACGTTCCGAAATTTCAGGGCAGGTATCGGTTAACAGTTGCCCGCCTACACCAGTGTTATCGTAGGAATCCGCTTCAATATGGATTGTAAGCAGGTTGGCACCCAGCCCTGTACTTTCTTCAAAAGCCCGGATTAGTGCCGCGACACTGGCAACTTTTCTCTCTCTGGACAGGCGAGGCGCGTAAACAATAATGCGTGGCATACTCTATCTCCATCCCAAACTGTGTACACGCCTATAGTGCAGATTCGGCACTCAGCCTGGCATGAATACAATAGAAATAGAGGGCTTCTGGCATCATCGTTCCAGCATTCCAATTGGGATGCCCTATTATGGCAAGCTTAGATAGAGATAAAACCTTGCTGTTGAGCGCGCCTGTGGTGTTGATACTGGGGATTCAGTCATCACCGGGTAAATGTCTCTTCCCTGCTTTAACGATGCACTTCCCTCATACCCGCCCTGGTGTGGTATTGTTGAATAAGAAATAATAATTCTGGATAGTCTTGGGAGCAGATATGGATACCAAAATGCTAATGATTCAACCCGTTGTTGCGCTGGTTATCTGGTCACTGGTAATGTGGGCATGGATGTATGTGACCCGCCTGCCAGCCATTGCAGCAGCGAAAATGCCGATGGACCCCAATGCCCCAGCCGGCGATCAGATGTCAAAACTACCGGCGAAGGTCCGCTGGAAAGCGGATAACTACAATCACTTGATGGAGCAGCCAACGATATTTTATGCCATCGCGCTCTCTCTGGCTGTTATTGGTGATTCGGCTACTATCAATATTCTTGCCGCATGGACTTATGTTGCCTTGAGAATTCTGCACAGCCTGATCCAGGCACTGGGCAATAAAATTGAATTGCGCTTTTTCGTTTTCCTTTTATCCAACATTCCACTGATTCTACTGACGTTTAATGGCGCTCGAACGGTTTTTTCAATAGGCTAGCATTACTGGCATAACCGGATACTGGAGCTTCGGGAGCTGGACAGGTGATGAGACCGACAGTCCAGCCCCGAAGCCAGTATAACAACCAGCCTGGACCTGTTTTTGGGGATAGAGCGCGGATTTTTTGGACAGTGGGCTGCCCTTCCAGCACCCACCCTGCCAAGTATCTAATCTCCCAGCCCCCAAGTGTTTGGAGGAACCAAACCCCCATGCCTATTTTAGCCCAGCAAAAACTGCAATCGCACGCTTGCGCCCAGCCCCCACATCACAAATGACCTGGGGATAACCTGGAACAGGAGGTGGATTGTGAATTTCCCTGTCATTGAGTAGGGCCAGCTCCGGGATATACCGACGGATAAACGTGCCGTCTGGATCAAATCTCTGCGATTGGCTGTAGGGATTGAAGACGCGGAAATAGGGGGCGGCATCGGTGCCTGTGGAGGCCGTCCACTGCCAGCCGCCATTGTTAGAGGCGAAATCGCCGTCGATGAGGTGCTGCATAAAATAGCGCTCGCCCCAGCGCCAGTCGATCAGCATATTCTTGCTAAGGAATGAGGCCACAATCATGCGCAGACGATTGTGCATCCAGGCACTTTCATTTAATTGGCACATGGCGGCATCCACAATAGGGACCCCGGTTTCGCCGCGACTCCAACGGTTAAAAAGATCTTGGTTATAAACCCAGGGAACCCCCTCTGTCTCCACTTTAAAGGGCTGTCCCATACTCAGGCGAGGGAAGTCCACCAACAGATGGGTGTAGAACTCACGCCAAATCAGCTCACTGATCCAGCAGGCAATGCCCTCGCTGCCTCCCTGCCAACAACCATCATTTAAGCTGAGGGCCATATGGGTGCACTGGCGAATGGAAATGGCTCCGCTGTTTAAATAGGGGGATAATCGAGAAGTGCTGTCGAATGCAGGGAAATCCCGCTCGGCCTGATATTTGGTGATCCTCTCACTAAAAACCTTCAGACGCTTCTGCGCCGCCTTCTCCCCAGCCCTCCAACCCCTCACCACCCCCGTCACGGCGCTATCGATTGAGTAGTTCGGCAACTGGCCGGGTATTTTCTGGGTCAGCCTGGCGCCCCCTCCCATTTCCAGCCATTTTGGCCAATGCGAGCCCCCTTCGGGCACAGGCATTTTTCGCGGCACCGGCAAAGGATTAACCGCACTTTCCGCGCACAATTGAATAAGGGTACGCTTGAAGGGGGTAAACACCTTATAGGGTTCGCCATTGCCGGTTCTAACCGATCCCGGCGACAGCAGGGTGCGGTCGCTATAGTACTCGACTTGAATACCACGCTCGCACAATATATCCCGTACGGCAGTGTCCCGGCGCTGTTCATTAATTGGATACTCCGCATTGGCAAATACACCATCGATTTTCAGGCGCAGCGCAACATGCTGCAGGGCTTTGGGTACCTGGGAGAAGGTGGAAATATGGAGGAAATACAGGGGAATATTGCGGGTTTGCAACCGGGTCTGCAATTCGTGCAGACAGGCCATGCGAAAGGTCACCAGTGTATTGCCCTCATCGTGATTTTTCCAACTGGCGGGGCAGGCAATAAAGACTGCGGCCAATTGTTGACAACACTGACTGGCGTGGTACAGCGCCGAGTTATCGTGCATACGCAGGTCACTGCGAAGCCATACCAAACCGCGCTCCAGGGACAGTTTTCGGCGCATTATTTCAGCGGCTCCCGCAGTTGCGCAATCGCGCTTTCTTTGGCGACCGGCAGTACAGCGAAAATGGCTAATTTCCCCAATTCATCCGGACCAGCGCGCTGCATTTCAATAAAATCCTCCTCTCAGCCAGAGGGGTTTGTCAAGCCTCTGTGTCGAATTCGGTCACCCCTTTGCAAAAAAGTGTTGTGGATATGCCCAGTAGCCTTTGCAAATACGAGGCGGGGACAGCAGGCCCTGGCAGCGCTTTCAGTCCCGTAATGTCACCGAGTGAACCGCGTGGTGAGCCACTTCGCGAAGTGGCAGGTGGGCCGCTTTAGGAATTGCAGTGTCAACCATAGTGGCTTTCAGCGGAATTCGCACAAACCCAGTTCGGCCGGCTCCGCGGCGAGCAGAACCTGGCTGTGAATAAAATGGTGCGGGCTGCGCGGCAAATAGTGGCGCAGCATGGTGAGCACCGCAGACAGGGGTTTATGCCCCTGGCGATATGCTTCAATAAGTTGTGCCAGCTCCGCCCGCTCTGCCCTGTTTAAATATCCTTTCAAGTGCCCCTGGCTGTGCATCAGGGCATTGGTTCGGTCCTCGCGGCTGGCCTGGTGCGCAAGAATTTCCATCATTTTCCCCCGCACTTCACAGGCAAATTGCTTCGGTCCCAACACACGGACATTGGCGATAAACTGGCCGAGCGCGCGGGTCAGGGGTTGGCTGTGTGCGAGCAGGAGATATTTGTAGGCAGTATAGAATTCGATCACCCGCGCCGGACGCAGATCGGGGGCCACATAGCGGTGCCAGGCATCGTAGGCAAATACACGGGTGAGGAAGTTTTCACGAAGGCCGCTGGCATTCAGGCGCCCCACTTCCTCCAGGGGCAGGTGCGGGAAATGATGGCGCAGACGCGCGGCAAACAGCCCTGAATCGTGGGCCAGAATGCCCTTCCCATCCGCCTTGTAATGCGGTGTGGTGCGCACACCGCAACTTGGGGACCTCTGCATCAGAATAAAACCGCGCAGATTTTCCACCTCTGGCACAATCTGGTCCGCATAAGCCTCCAATGCCTCGGTAACCTCTATAGCGGAATCCTCCCGCCCTACCGCCCGCAGGCGGTCGCTCACAATCAGGTGGATGGGTGGTCGCGGCACGCCCATGCCAATCGCCACCTCCGGGCAATAGGCGCGCAGGTCAAAACAGTGGCCCAATAATTCGGTGCAGACTTTACTGTGCTTGTGACTGCCGTTGTAACGCACCGGATCACCCACCGCGCAACGGCTGATTCCCACCGGGATCTTGTGAGGCAACAACTGGATATGCATGGTTTTAAGGCGCGGAAAATACCTGTTTCTTTTTTATAGCCTGCCGCGTTTAGTTATACAAGGACTACTTTTGTACAGCTTTCTGGCACCAGGGCTTCGGCTACATCGCGCTTGCGCCCACCCACATCACAGCTACAATGCGGGGTCACATTTTTTCCAGGCAGCTGGGCAGCGAGGCTTTACTTCACCGCTTCCACCGGTCATCTGTGCGGTCTCTACCTACCCGAAACTACGGATTAGCCCATGATTCCAGCATTGCGCGAAGTTGACGAGGTTCAGGCGCTGTATTTGCAGTTTTTGCAGGCGCTGGCAGACGCGGGGTTTCGCGGTGACATCACCCCCAGTTATGCCAACCGCATGGTTCTTGCGACAGACAACTCCATTTATCAAGTACTGCCCCAGGCAGTGGTATACCCCCGCGACAATCGTGACCTGCAGCTACTGGCGCGACTGGCCGACCGGGAGGACTTCCACTCCGTGGTACTCTCCCCCAGAGGCGGTGGTACCGGCACCAATGGCCAGTCCCTCAGCGACGGACTGGTGGTGGATATCTCCCGCCATATGAACCAGATTCTGGAAATCAATGTGGAGCAACGCTGGGTGCGCGTACAGGCGGGCGTCGTCAAGGACCAGCTGAATGCCGCACTCAAACACCACGACCTGTTCTTTGCCCCGGAACTCTCCACCAGCAACCGCGCCACTATTGGCGGTATGATCAATACCGATGCCTCGGGCCAGGGCTCCTGTGTCTACGGCAAGACCCGCGACCACGTGCTGGAACTGCATACCGTGCTCATAGGCGGCGAACTGTGGCAATCCTCATGCATAGACGAAGCGCGGTTGCGGGAAATCAGCGGTGGCGATAAGCGCTCGGCCAAAGTGCACAAAACCTGCGACGAAATCGCGCGACAAAAGGCAGATTTGATCGAGCAGAAATTTCCCAAGCTGAACCGCTGCCTCACCGGCTACGATCTGGCCCATATCCGCGAGAACGGGTGCTTTAACCTCAACAGTGTGCTGTGCGGTTCCGAGGGCACCCTCGGCTTTGTGGCAGAGGCAAAACTCAACCTGCTGCCGATTCCCGAGTGCGTAGCGCTGGTGAACCTGAAATACGACCACTTCCGGGATGCCCTGCGCGACGCCAAGCACTTGATGGACGCCGGTCCCATGTCTATCGAAACGGTGGACAGCAAGGTACTGCAGCTGGCCATGGAGGATATCGTGTGGCACAGCGTGAGCGGGTTTTTCCCCACAGAGGACAGGCCGGTCAAAGGAATCAACCTGGTGGAGTACGCAGCGGATTCCGAAGAGGAATTGGAAAGTGCACTGGCAAGATTCACCACACAAATAGGCGAAGTGATCGGTCAGCCGGGCAAGAGCTTCGGCTACTCCATCGCCCGCGGCCACGCAGAGGTCAATCGCATCTGGGCCATGCGCAAACGGGCAGTGGGTCTGCTGGGCAATGCCCCGGGGGAAAAGCGCCCGATTCCGTTTGTGGAAGATACTGCGGTACCCCCGGAACAGCTGGCGGACTTTATTGCCGAATTTCGTGCGATTCTGGATGAAGCGGGCCTTGATTACGGCATGTTCGGCCATGTGGATGCAGGGGTATTACACGTGCGCCCAGCCATCGATATGAAAGACCCGCAGCAGGCGGCACACATACGCCCCATCACTGATCGGGTGGTGGCCCTCACGCAGAAATACCAGGGGTTGTTGTGGGGTGAACACGGCAAGGGAGTCAGGTCTGAATATGCGCCGGAATTTTTTGGGGAACTCTACCCCGAGCTACAAAAAATCAAAGCCGCATTCGACCCGCGCAACCAGCTAAACCCCGGCAAAATTGCCACGCCCGACGACAGCACCAACCTGTTGAAAATTGACGCGGTGGCGATACGCGGTGAATACGACCGGCAGATTCCCGCCCAGGTATGGGAGGGCTACAGCGAAGGGGTACACTGCAACGGCAATGGCGCCTGTTTCAACTGGAACCCCGACGACGCCATGTGTCCCTCCTACAAAGCCACACGCAACCGGATTCACTCACCCAAGGGGCGCGCCTCACTCATGCGGGAATGGCTGCGTCTGTTGAGCGGGCACGATGTGAATGCGATAGCCAGCGCACGCAAATACCGGGAACGCTCCTTTTTTGTCGGCCTGCCCAAACGCATCGTGAACTCCCTTGCCAAAATGCGTGGCGAGTACGATTTCAACCACGAAGTGAATGAAGCCATGCAGGGCTGCCTGGCATGTAAATCCTGTGTGGGTCAATGCCCTATCAAAGTGGATGTGCCGGAGTTTCGCAGCAAGTTCCTCGAGCTGTATTACAGCCGCTACCTGCGCCCATTGAGGGACTATGCCGTGGCCGGGTTGGAATTTTTGATGCCGCAATTGGCAAAGCTGCCGCAGCTCTATAACTGGCCATTGCAGCTGAAGCCGGTAACCGCCCTGATGGAGAGCGCTTTCGGCATGGTGGACAGCCCGCGGCTCTCACAGGTAACACTGAAGGCCAGGGTGCGGGAACTGGGTGTGCCCACCGCCAGCAAAGCCTGCCTGGAGGCCCTGGGCCCCACCCAGTGCAGTCGCGCAGTGATTATCGTGCAGGACGCCTTTACCAGTTATTTTGACGCCAAAGTGGTATCGGACATACTGCGCCTGCTCAAGCATCTGGATTTCGTACCCCTGTTGGCGCCCTACCGGGCCAACGGCAAGCCACTACATGTATACGGATTCCTGCGCCAATTCCAGCGGGTGGCTCAGGGCAACAGCGAAATGCTCAACAATCTGGCGGCACGTGGCATTCCCCTGGTAGGTATAGACCCCTCCATGACCCTCACCTACCGCTCGGAATACAAAAAACTCCTCGGTGAACGGGCGCCAAAAGTCCAGCTGCTGCAAGAGTGGCTGGCTGAGCAGCAGGATCACTTGGCACAACAACGCGAACGGGTGCGCCCCGGCAGTTTTCAGTTGTTGCCGCACTGCACGGAGCAGACCATTGCCACCGCCTCGTTGAAAGACTGGCAAACGGTATTCTCCGCTCTTGGCCTTGAGCTGCAAACCGAAAACCTTGGCTGTTGCGGCATGGCCGGCACCTACGGTCACGAGGCTGTACACAAGGAAACCTCGCGCGTGATCTTCCAGCAGTCCTGGGCCGCCAAACTCAGCCACGGTGAGGGCAACCAACTCGCCACCGGCTACTCCTGCCGCTGCCAGGCAAACCGCTTTGCGGGTGTTAGTCTGCGCCACCCTCTGCAGGGACTGCTGGCACAACTCAAAAATTAGGGATTAACTGACGTAAGGGGCCGGCAAAAGTGCGCCCCTGAATCGTCCACCCAAAGCAGCCCGCGGGAAGTCCCAGTGCACAAAGCCCCAGCCAGTTTACCGATCTTTTTTTACGTGCTCCTCGGCATGGCGATACTGCTTCTTGTTATGTTTACAGTGCAAAACACCTGGCGCAAAGACGCGACACTTGGCAGGAACGGTATCCAGAACCCCATGGCATGGGTCAATAAGGCCGAAGCCCTCGCCCGCAGCGGCAACTACCACGACGCTCTGCCCCTCTATGAAAAAGCCATTGCTGCCCTAGCGCCATATCCATCCAGGCAGCAGCCCCTGCGCTACCGTTATGGCATCATTTTGAATGCCCTGGGCGCCGAATCACGTCCAGACCTGTATTTGCTGGCCCGCGCCCAGTTTCAATCCGTACTCGACTATCTGGATTCCGGTGCCAAATTACAGCACTCGGCCGCCAGGGTCCGCTCTGCCCTGGCGCACACCTATCATCAGCAGGCCGCCAGCGAACTCACAACCACCCAGCGCACTCACCTGCTGAACACAGCCTACCTCCTCTATAAGGGTGCTGTGGCTGGACTGGTGGAACAGGGGGAATGGCACAACCTCGCCATTACCTATTTCAATCTGGGCCAGGTCTGTGAATGGCAGGGCAACCTTCCGGAAGCCATCACCTGGCTGGATAAGGCTGTACAATTGGATTTTCGGTACGGGTTTCCCGACCTGGAAGAGGATAGCAACTACCTTTCTGCACTGCGCCGGCAGATCCAGCCAATTGTGCAGCATACGGAAACCTCCCTCTGAACGCAGTGTGAGTTTACCAGCTAGCCTGTGACTACATGGTTTCTCCGTCCTGCCAGGCCATTTCCCCAGTGATTCAGCAGCTTTGAATGGCTAGTCACAAATAATCACGGAGAAATTTTTTACTTTCTCCTCTGTGTCCGAGCAGTCCATCCCAGACGGGGGACTCCCTTCTCTTAGGATGACATCGCTGTCATCTTTTTTTTCTTTGCCGGAAATCATTTACCAAGGGCGAGCGGGTCAGCGCCAACCTCAACTGCACAAAAAGCATACAGCGCAAACTTGTTGCGGAAAAAAGCGAAGAAAAGGTATTTAAGATTATTTTTGAGAAAAAAAAAGCCATTTCATACGGGTTATTGTGGTTTAACAGAAAAAGTTGATCGGTCCGCCACCACCTGTAATATAACCAGCGTTGATTAAATATTGATCAATTATTCCTAAGGATACTTAAACTTCATAAGCACCTTTTGGCTTGTGATCACTTTACTCCTGGAGGGGACATGATGAAACAGACTCTGCGTAATACCTTCTTCTTTGTGGCTGCTTTTCTCGCCATTGGTATGAGTGTCAATGCATCGGCGGCGATCAAGAAAACCATGGTCGTGGACGCAACCGCTTACAATTCCGTACCCGGCCAGACCGACAGCGACCCCTGGGTAGCGGCCTGGAACAACCGCTTGCGCCCGGGTGATAAAGTGATCGCCGTATCCCGTGATCTGGAAAAACACGGCCTGACCAACGGTGCCAAGGTAAAGATTGAAGGACTGCCGGGTACCTATACTGTGCGCGACCGTATGAACAAGCGATTCAGAAACCGCATCGACGTGTGGATGGAAAAAGATATCAAGAAAGCCCGTGCCTGGGGCAAGAAAAAGCTGAAAATCATTTTTGAACCGGCTAAGTAAGCAGAGCTGATTTCAACAACCCTTGTGACCCCGCCCTCCAGCGGGGTTTTTTGTATTGCCGCTGCCAGGCAATTAGACAGGACTTTTGACCTTTTCCCGATGATCAGCCCTCCGAAGTAGTGTAAGCGATCCAGTAACCCCACCTGAAAGTCCAGCCAGATTTTCACTACTCTCCTGATTTTTAATGATCAGGAGATTTGAATGGCCACTCAGAGTAAATCCGATTTCTGGCAGCAGCACATCGGTGCTTGGAAGAACAGCGATCTATCCCAAGCAGCCTACTGCCAGCAGCATAAGCTAAAGCTCAGCACCTTCACCTATTGGCGCAACAAGCAGAACAAGCCCCGGCCTAAGCTGATGCCGGTGCCCATGCCAGTTTTGGAAACCTCGGTTGA